>JAICVE010000113.1 GCA_025935475.1 Nitrospira sp.
GGAGTCACCTCTACCCCCCCCTTTGTGTGTTACTCCGGTTTTACTCCCGGTTCGCTCCCGGTTTTGCCCTCGATCTTAGATGCCTTTCAATCTCACTTCATCACACCAATAAGCGGCTATTTCGCCGCTCTGGATGCTGGAATGAGTGCACTCTAGCGCACTCAATCCCACACAGTCACATTTTGCCAAGACCGCCTTGCCAAGGCGAGGGTCGAGGGTTCAAATCCCTTTTCCCGCTCCAACTTTCAAGCATTGGAGATGATCCCTCTCTCGACGGAAGGACTTCTACTTCACGTGGGCGAGTGGGCTCGTCTTGGGTGTGAACGTCGCAACCAGATATGGCGTATCTAGCGAAGCGGAAAGTGGAGTGCTATTCGCGGGTGCGCACGAGCCGTTTCAGTACGGCGAGGTCTTTGACAGCTTGCGTCAGTTCCTCGCTCGACAGTGAGCCAACGCCGAAACGCGCTCGACAATAGAGCGTCGTCAGTCTAACGACGGTGGATTCAGCGGCTTCCCATCGCTCGCTCACAAGTCGCGACGCCTCCGTAGGGGTTGTCGACGGGGTAATGCGTATTCCCCGCCGCGCAGACAATTCCAACATCTTCCTGTACACGTGAACGATCTGCTGCTGCGTTCTGGCCGTGGGGCGTTTGGTTCCGCGGCCGTACGGCCATCGGTCTGAGATCAAGAGAATCAGACTGGTGACGCCAATCGCCAAGACCAATAGCAACGCCCATAACATGGTTCGATGAAGTACCTGCACTCGCTCCGCCCAAGTTCGCACAAACTGAGTGGATGCGACACCGACGGCGGACGTCCATTGACCGAGCGCATCACGGACGGAATCACTGCCGTCCCGTAAACTGTGGATGATGGCCAATTGATCCCGGCCGCTGTACCGGATGAACACACGATCCCAATCGAGGCGCAGTGATTCCGCAAACCGTTGAAATGCGACCCAGGCGGAAGGAGCCAAGGCCAAAGGGTTTGAAGGCGTTGGATCCATCGTGATCCACCCTGATTGCGGGTAATACATTTCCACCCACGCATGAGCATCACGTTGCCGGACGGTGTAGTAGTTTCCGAACTCGTTCCATTCCGTTGCCAAGAATCCTGTCACCAATCGCGACGGGATGCCGATGGTTCTGAGCATGAGCACCATCGCCGTGGCATAATGTTCGCAGTATCCAGTCTTCCTGGTAAACAGAAACTCGTCAATCGGTTGACCGGAGCTTGTCGTGCCCACCTCAAGGCTGTAGGCGTAATTCGACAACAGATGTTGCAGCACCGCCGTGGCCTTCTCGTAAGGCGAGGCGGCTCCGCGCGTCACACGATGGGCTAATTCTGCAATGCGATCGGAGTGAGCGGGAACCTGGAGGTACCGGTCGCGGATGGCGGGGGGATACTCTAGGATTGCGGAGGACTGTTCGTCAGGCAGAACGCGGTGTTCGCGCGACACAACGGAATAGCGCATCCGTGATGTTGAGGAATACGGCAGGTGAAGACCAGTCATGCTGTCGACCTGCACGCCTGGGAACTCACCGCTCACCGATTCGGCGAAAGGAGCGGCAAACAGCACCGACGTATCCAAGGCCTCGAGCAAAATGTCCTGACGCAGCGATTCAGAGAGACTGGACAGACTTCGGTTGCCTCCCGAGCGAACCGCGAATATGCCGTCGGCCACAAGGCCGAGGCCGCGGCGTTGCCGGTTGCCCGAACTCCACGATCGGCCGTTGTACTGATCGTAGGCAAGACCCCGCAGGTAGAATCGCTCTCTGCTGCCAACCGCCTGATCCGGCAACTCTATTCGCATCACGATCTGCGGGTCCTCTTTCACGGACCCGATCATGCCGAGATCGACTCGTTCCGAAAATCCCGTCGTCCGCAGGCCTTCTCCTTGCGGCTTTTGCAGGATGCCGATGCTGATGCGGGGAAGCAGAAAAAAAATCAGAAGCGTCAACGCAAACGTCGAGACGGCGATGCCGTTCGTTAACCAGAAAAACCTCCCTGTGATCTGCAGAGATGCGGCAGGATCGGCATCTGCCCCGCTGGCCGAAAGAGGAGGGCATGCGGCAGTTCTGCCGGTCAAATGATACAGCAGCAAGCTCCAGACCGCCGCCAAACCATACAGCACGAAGACCGACACGTACCACAAATCGGTGGTCAACGCTGCCGAGGCCAGCACCGCCATGAGAGAGATCGCATAGAGATGGCGGTAGTCTCGGCGATCCTGCAGAGTGATGAGTTTAACGTTGAGGAGGATGACGAGGAAGTGGATGCCGGCCGGAAGCAGATCCCGGGAGATAGTCGTAACGTCCACGATAAAGAGTGCGAACGCGCCAATCAACACCGCATTCCAGAGGATTGGTGCGGCGGGGAGGGCAATGCCACGGCGGCCGGCCGGCCAACCGGCTGACTGCAGGACGGCGTAGATCATCGCCGTCACGGTCATAGCCGTCAACCAGATCGGAATACTTCGCGCCAACAGCAGCCCCAAAAATCCTGTGGCGGCCAAGAGGACGGCGCTGCCTCTGAGGGCCTGCTCAAAAATCATGCGTCAGAGCCTCGATGTGGGATGCGTCCAACATGCGGTCGACCGCCATGGGCGGAAACAGAGTGGGATCGGACCACGGCATGACGCCGACGGTGTAGCCACGTTCGGCGTCACACCCGAGGTCCCACAATGGATCGATGGAGGGCTTCTCGCTGGATTGGGGAAACCGACGTTCGCAGAGGGCGAGCATCCGGAGCATGGCCACAAGATGGTCCGATCCGGAACCCAATCCCGAATCCGCTGCATGGACGATCAGACGCAAGGGATACGACTTTTGCGAAAGGTGCCAGAGGAGCGAGGCGACGAGCGTCACGCTCTGTTCAAAGAGTGCCTCGTGATCGTCCGGTGCCAACGTTGAAAGGGCTATGGTGATGCGTCGTTGGTCCTCGGCTTCGGTTTCACGAACCATCAGCTTGGAGGTACGCGCAGTGCTCATCCAGTGGATGGCACGGGAGTCATCTCCAGGACAGTACAAACGTAAATTATACAGCTGCGTCCCAGGTCCACGCCGCGGAAACGACAACCCTTGACCTTCGCTGACAAGTTCGTCGACAAATCGGAGCGACAGTGGCCTGATCGGAGGGCTGACCGGAATTTCCGCCGGAACGCGATAGAGCGCCCGTTTGAGAAACAATCCAAAGGGGAACGACGTCTCGGCTCTGATGCCTTCGAGTTTCAGTCGTCCTCGGGTGGTGGCCAAGATGGGATAGGAAAGTAGTGTCGAGCGCTGTGCCGACAAATGGTCCACGAACAGCCCGCGGTCGAGATTCTGTCCGTCGACGACGTCAAAGAGGCGAAGTGAAAAGCTCGGCAGCCAGGGACTACGATTGGTGACCGAGAGGGTGACCGTCGTCGATTGGTTGGCCATGATGAGATCTGGCACATGCCGATGGAAGTCGAGTCGGCGCAAACATTGCTCGGACAGGAGACCGGAGATCACCACGATGCTCAGCATCATCGCTAGCAGCAGATAGAAAAGATTGTTCCCGGTGTTGACGGCTGCCACGCCGATACCGATCGTGAACAACAAGAAGCGTGTGCCATCGGACGTCAGTCGGAGCGACCGGCGGGTAACCAGAAAGCGGAGTTGGGATCCGAGACGGGCGGGGCACACGTGCGTGAAGCGGTTCATCGCAGGCCTGACCATGGCCGTGGATTCAGACAGGAACGGGAATGGTGTCGACGATGTCGAGGAGGACGCGCTCGGCTTGTTCAAAGCTCTGCATCCGCATGCCTTGCGCCCGGCTCAGCATGACTCGGTGCGAAAGGACGATGGGCGTCAATTCCTTCACGTCGTCCGGCAGGCAGAAATCGCGACCACGCACCAGCGCCAACGCTTTGGCCGCATTGCTGAGGGCCAGGGCTCCTCTCGTGCTCACGCCGAGAGACAAGAGCTCGCTCTGTCTGGTGGCATGAACGAGAGCCAGAAGATATTCGCTGATACTCTCATCCATATGCACGTGCTCGATCCGACGTTGAAGTTCCAGCACGTCCTGGGTGGAAAGCACCGGGGCCAGGATATCGGCCGGATGCAGCGCGTACGGACGATGAAGCACCTTCAGTTCCTCTTCGACTGACGGATAGCCGATGCGCAAGCGCATCAAGAACCGGTCGAGTTGGGATTCCGGAAGCGGAAAGGTACCGTGATACTCGGCAGGATTTTGCGTGGCAATGACCATGAACGGCTGCTTGAGCGAATGGGTCTGATTGTCCACCGAGATCTGTGCCTCACTCATCGCTTCCAGCAGGCTGCTTTGTGTTTTAGGGGTCGTCCGATTGATTTCATCGGCAAGAACGATATTGGCGAAAATTGGACCAGGCACGAATTCAAACGCCTGTTGTTGGCGGTTGAAGATCGAGACGCCGACGATATCGGAGGGCAACAAATCGCTCGTGAACTGTATGCGCTTGAACGAACAGTCCAGGGAACGGGCCAGGCTATGCGCGAGCGTTGTCTTGCCCACACCCGGGACGTCTTCGAGCAGCAAGTGTCCTCGGGCCAGGAGACAGACGACCGCCATCTCGATGACGTGAGATTTTCCCTTAATCACGCGGGCAATATTGTCCTGAATGGCTTGAAGAGGGCGGGGGACGTTCATCGGGGATTATCGGCTCTGGTGGCTACGAAATGGATGATGGCGTGACACCGCTGAAGTCTAACAAAGGGTCGAGGGGCGGTCAATTTTTCTGCCGATTCCAGCACACGAGGCGCCATCAGCTCATGGTTCGGGGACGGCGATGACCATCCAAGGAGGGGCTTCTTCCACCATGTCGCCAAACCGTCTGGCAGTACTGCTGGCTGGCATGTTGGGAAAGACCGCTCCGCGGCGGATCATGACCGAACGAAACCTGTAGTTGTCTCGGAGCCGGGCCGTGGGTAGAGCACGAGGAAGGTTGGTGCGCAAGGGCGCGCAGGTCGAGAGACTCAGCACTTCTCCGATCGGAAGCGCCGAAAGTCGTGTGTAGACATCGCCAAAAATCGAGGGCAGGTTGTCGGGTGTGAACGGCTCATCTTTCGGCCGGTATCGTTCCCCTTCGAGCAGCTGTGCCAGCACTTCCCAGAATACCTGACTGTCAACGGCACCCAACAGGCCCAGGTGACCGGAGCGCGCCAGCAGGTCCAGAAGAGCCAGCGGGCCACGGATCTCAAACTTCCAAGGCGGAAACAGCAGCCTTTGGTCACGATGCCGTACTTCGAGGGCGGATTCCTTGCCATATCGGACGTGGCGGAACACCCCCTTTAAGCGGTGTAACTCCTCTTCAATGACTTCGGGGGATAACCGCGTCGGCTCGTAGGCGAATGTCGGAGTCGCGGGCGCCCAGCAGGCGGTGATGGCATAGCGGGTGGCGAGCCTGCCGCTGCCCGCCAGGTTGTCGAATTCGCACATGTCGTGGTCTGGCAGAAATTGAAATGACAGATCTGGGCGCGAGCGGAGGTGTTGAACCATCTCAGGTGACGGATGCAGGGGACCGCCGAGCTTCGATTGAGGGTGTAAGCGGTCGATGGCATGGAGAACTAGTGTTCGGTTCTGTTGTCGGATTTTCGGTGCATAGAGATCCGCCACCTCAGCGGCGAACGAGAGATCGCCGGCTCCAAGGTCAAGAAGCGAAGGAACATCTGACGTCAACAAAAGCTCAAAAGGCATCGCATGATCGCCTAGAAATGCCGACACGATTTCGCTGTCAATCGAGGGAGCCTGCCAACGGGAAGGTGGTGCTTCCACCAGATCGAAGTACACGCCCAAGGCTCGAAGCGCCTTGCTCGGCGGCAGACCGGTAATGGTCCTCAGGCTATGGCCGGACAAGTCCTGGATGCGTTGAGCCTTCCCATGATTCAATGCAGTGAGGAGCGAATCTTGGACCGCCGGCGGTAGGTCGGAGGCGCGGACACGTTCAATCAGACGGTGAAGTGTGTGGGTCAGCTGCGAGGCCTCGAGAAGGCGCCGTGAGCGCTCCCACTCCTGGCCTCGTTGTTGGAGGTGTCTCGTGAGTTGCGATCGAAATGCTTCAAGGAACTGGTCGTGAGGGGTCATTAACGCGTCGAAGCGACAATCGGCAGTCTTGCTCGGCAGTCTTGCGATGGTCGAGCGTTGTCAGCATAACGGCCCCATCGCCACCGGTCAAGATTGGTTGTCTTGCCGAGCCCAGACGCGTGTGCTAGGAACAAAGACAGATGGTTGGAAGAGCGATGATGCGGCGACTACCACAACCTGTCGTACCGGCCGTTTTGGTCTGTGCGTTCCTGAGCTCCTTCGCCTGCGCCGGAACAGAGCAGGCTGCCTCGTCCGGTCCTGTCATGGAGGCGGCGAACAGTTTCCGATCCGGGCAGATCATCGATACGACGAATGAGCAATCGATTTCCATTGAAGAGCTCATGCGCCGCCTGCTTCAGCAGGAGGTCGTCTACCTGGGTGAAGAGCACCATAACCGCTTTCACATCGAGACGGCCCTGTCTCTCTTGAACAGCCTCTCGCGGGCCGGCCGTCGTCCAGTCATGGCCATGGAAATGTTCGGTTGGGAGAGTCAACCCTTGCTGGACCGCTATGTCCAAGGCGACGACCTGACCCGGCAGGATTTTCTCAATCAGGCCGGATGGGCTCAGAACTGGGGAGGCCCGTTCGAGACCTATGAGCCGCTGGTCATCTTTACGAAAACGGAGCATCTGCGGTTGGTGGCGCTAAATCCTCCGAAAACTCTCGTGAGGCTCGTGGCGAAAAAAGGCCTCGCGCAGGCGCGCCTCGAGGAGGATTGGACTCGCTCGAGCATGCAGGAGGAAACGATCGTTGACGATCCCTCCTACCGTCAGAAAATTCTCGAGCAGTTGCGTGCCTGTCATGATGGAGGCTCCGACGACATGTATCAGAAGATGTACGAAGCGTCGATGGTTCGCGATGAGGGCATGGCGAAGACCATTGTGAGCCTGGTGAACGCCCTACGCGGCTCCGCAGATCCTGTCGTAGGACCTGTCGTCAGCTACACGGGGGGAGGCCACGTTCAATACAACCTGCCGGTTCCTCAACGAGTCGCCCGACGCCTATCCGGCACGATCCGACAGACCAGTATATACATGACCACCTACGACGAGAAACGTCGGGAAGAACTGCGGGAGATGCTCACGAGCAGGATCGCCGATTATATCTGGCTCACGCCGCTCAGTGAGGGGGGGATGCCTCGACGCTGCCGCTGACGTCCACAAGCCGTGCGGTCAAGATTGCTACTCTTCTTGACACTTTCGGTGCGGCGTTTCACACTAGGCTGCACTATGGTGAGGGAAGCTGGACGAGAATTCGCCTAGCGCATGGAGCATCGTCGCATGCGGAACAAGATTCCTTGTTCAGCGGAACGCTTAAGCCTTCTGGATCCTCCTATGATCCAAGGGGTAGTCGACCGGAATGCCTTCCACTTAGGAAATCAGTACCTGTCGGAAAACCGCGTACGCATCGTCGAGGCGGATGAAGCGCAGATCTCTTCGGCGGTCATCGGCAATTCGGGCCTCTATGAGCAGACCATCCGGCTGAAGGACGGTCATTTGGTATCCAAGTGCAGCTGTTCCTTGCCGGAAGAGCCCATGTGCCGGCATTGCATTGCGGTACTCTTGGAATACCATCGTTGGGTTCAACCTCGAGCCAAAAAGTTCAAACCTTCTCCCCCCGCCACCCCCGAGACTCCGCACGCGAACTCCTCCATGTTGTCGAGTGTGTCTGCCGACTACCGGTTGAGCGAGGTTCTGGGGTTCATCGAATGGTTGCAGCCCGCGATGAAGGCCTTAGAGAAGGGGCAGACGCTGCCTGATGCCTCGGGGTTGAGTGGCGACCTTGCGGCTTGGACGCAGATCATCCGCAATTTGGATGAGCGTCGTCGTGAAAGCGAAGAAATTCACCTGACCCTCGAGTCGGAACAACGCGACCGCGAGGCATATGTCCAGCGAATGACTCAGCAGCTTCAGGCGTCCATGACAGAGGTCAAGACAGCCCAAACGCAATTGCAACAGCTTCAGCAGGAAGTCGCGAGCTACCAGGACATGTTTACGAAGGTGGCGGAAATCGCGTCGGAAGTGGGCGGCTATGACAGCCAGATCAAGACCATTGCCGGTGAGCTCATTTCCAAGGGCACACAGCTGGATAAGCTTGCGACGTCATTCAGGGAAGTGGCCGCAGCCCTCAAGACCATCACCAAATCAAGTCCCGCCCCCTAAGCCTTTTCTTTCCACACGTTCTTGCTTCCGACCGTCGTTCTGTCACTTGCCCCTTGCGTCCGATCC
>JAICVE010000472.1 GCA_025935475.1 Nitrospira sp.
CGAAGGGGCGGATGAACTATTCTGGGGCTACCCGGGATGGAAGCAGATGCTTGCACTTCAACGTTGGGACGATGTGCCGGTTCCCCGCCTTCTCAAACGAGCCGGCGTCGGGCTTCTTCATGCGCTTGGAAAGGACCAGGGACGGAAGTTCGAGTACCTTCGGCGCGGGTCGCTGGGGCAACCGGTTTTCTGGGGAGGCGCTGAGGCCTTCACAGAGACACAAAAGAAGCGTCTTCTATCACCTAGGCTGGCGCGGCAATTACATGGAGCGACATCATGGGACGCCATTAGACCCATCAGGCAGCGTTTCGAAGAAAAGGCCTGGGAGAAGAGTCATCTGAATTGGATGAGCTACGTTGACTTGAATCTGCGCTTGCCTGAGCTTCTGCTCATGCGTGTCGACAAGATGAGCATGGGGGTCAGTCTGGAAGGGCGAGTGCCCTTCTTAGATCATAAGTTCGTCGAACTGGCTATGAGCATTCCAGAGAAGGTGAAAACGAAGAACGGCACATTGAAGCACATCCTGAAGAAGTCTGTGCGTGGCGTGATTCCGGACGAGCTCATCGATCGACCAAAGCAGGGGTTTGGCGTTCCGGTATACGAATGGTTTTTTGATCGGCTCGGTGAGTACGCAAAACGCGAGCTTGAAGTATTTTGTAAAAAGACTGATTTTCTGAACCATACCGAGGTATCTCGTTTAGTGGATGAAAAACGTGGTCCTGAGGTGTGGTACTTGCTGAACTTCGCCCTGTGGTGGAAGGAATACATCGCGTGAGGGAAAAAGCAGGGTCGGTGGAACAAGCGATTGTGCTTTCCTTCTGGCGTAACTGCTCAGAATACGTTCGGAGCGTGCGAGAATCGAATTTTGTCCGTAACGTCGCCGGCACGCTTACGACCCGGGTCTTGCTGCTGGGGATCGGCTTTGTCACGAGCGTGCTCGTCGCACGAATTCTCGGGCCTGAGGGGCGGGGCGCTTATGCGGTCGCTGTGGCGATTGGCGCGATCGGTGTCCAACTGAGTAATCTCGGCCTGCATGCCTCGAACACATACACTGTTGCCAAAAAACCCGAAGTGCTCTCTACATTGATCATAAATTCTATCGTCGTAGGAATCGGACTTGGCGGAGTTGCGGCAGCTGTCACGGGATTCCTATTTTATGTAAAGCCGAACTTGGCCCCCCTTGAGGGGCTACTGCTATGGCTCAGCCTCTGCTGGATACCCTTTGGTTTGTGCTACCTGTTTCTGCAAAATTTGCTGTTGGGCATTGACGAGGTCAGGGCGTACAACAAAATTGAATTGGCAGCCAAGATCCTTTCGGTATGCCTAGTAATTGGCGTCATCCTGTCCGGGGCTGTGACCGCGGAGGCAATCTTTGTTACTTCATTAATTACGTTGGGATTGAGTCTCGTTTGGGCCTTTGCGATTCTGAATAATTATAAGTTCCGGGTTACACGACCGTCATTCGCCTTAATGCGGGAGAATTTCGGCTATAGCCTCCGTGGATATGCTGCTGCGCTGTTCTCGTTCGTTGCGCTTCGCCTGGATTTGCTGCTGATCCAATATTTGCTGGGAGTGGAGCAGGCCGGCTATTACTCGGTTGCCATGGCGCTGACCGATGCGTTGTACATGTTGCCGGTGACTGTTGGAACCATCCTCTTTCCCAAACTCTCCGGAATGTCGGATGATCATCAGCGATGGCGGTTCACGAGGAAGGTCGCAGGAATTGTCGGCTTGCTTATGGGAGGGACTGCGATTGTGGCGTCTTTCTGCGCGCGACCGCTTATTAACACTCTCTATGGCGCGGCATTTGATCCGGCAACCGCCGCCTTCGTTTGGCTCTTGCCGGGGATCGTTCTCTTGTCCGTGAGTACGCTCTTGATGAACTACCTGGCGTCGGTCGGGATGCCCCCAGTGGTGATGTACTCCTCAGGTACAGCGGCGTTAGCGAACGTCGGGTTAAACTTCAAATTGATTCCTTCGTTCGGCATCCAAGGTGCGTCAGTGAGCATGACAGTGTCCGCCGGTATTATGTTGGCGATTGCACTATGGTACATCCATAGGATACAAGCATCCACTCAGCAGTGAAGGTTGGGCTCACCCTAGCGGAGGGCTTATACGCGTGGATAACGGTTATCGCGACAAACTATTTTCTAATTACTATCGTTCGCACGTTAGCCATCTGGACTCGAGTGACAACCGGCCTAAGCTCG
>JAICVE010000510.1 GCA_025935475.1 Nitrospira sp.
AGCAACTTCGTGAGATTGTTAGCGGACGCGCGTGATGCGTTGATTCTCTGCGCGCCTCCTTGTGCAACCAGATGGAGGGGCCGCAGGCCGTGAAGATCGATTGCATCTGACTTTGCACCGGAGTCGAGAAGTGTCTGAACGGTTCCCGCCCCTGCAGACCGAGCAGCCAGGTGTATAGGTTGCATGCCATCGTTGTTTGCCACATCCACTCTTGCTCCTGCGTTAAGCAGATCTTTCACAATTTGTCCGTTTGTTGGCTTGGCCACAGCGATGTGAAGGGGTTCATTGCCGTCCTGATCGGCAACATCGACTCGTGCCCCGGCACCGAGTAACGCTTTCACGATGTCCGTCTTGCCGGAGGCTGCGGCTACGTGCAAGGCTGTCTTTCGATTGCCGGTTCCCGCATTCACATTGGCCCCAGCCGTCAGTAACAATTTCACCACGTCTGTTTGATCGAATGCGATAGCCACATCAAGGACGGTCCTGCCGTGTTGGTCGGTTGTCTCTATATTCGCCCCTTCGGCTAACAAACGTTTCACGGCATCCACCTTTCCAATTTGTGCGGCGACCATCAACACTTGATCCGTTGTCTCATTGGCATGGACGACTCCCCATGTGAACGTCAGGAGTCCCGCGATCGCCAGGCTAAACCGGGAGACCCTTCTCCATCGTCGATCATTCATCATGGTGTTTCACCTTTGTTGGACGTGCCGGATCAGTTCCAGTGCATGCTTCAGAAAAGGATAGCAAAAGAATTGGAACTTGCTACTTTTTGGGAGAATTGAAACAGGAAGGGATCACGCGAGGAGGCGAGGAATGCCCAGGCCCGACACGCGCTGGGCAGTGTTGGGCTGGAAAAACCTGCCCCCTTCGAATCTAACTTCGGTCGAAGAAACCAGGATTCACTGTTTGACGTGGGCGGGGTCTATCGCGGTGTGCGGTGCGATGAGCGGTGAGGGGCGGGTGGGGATGGCAGGCGAGGAACGAGCGGCCCGCCCCGCGCCGCGTAATCCTGACACCTTTTTCTTAGTCCAGACTAGCCGTAGACTTGACCGCGAACGAAGCTCCTGCTAACGCACCGATGGTATTCATCAGGACGTCAGTCATCGTGGGAAACCGGACGGGTGAAAATACTTGGTAAAGCTCACATGTAACGGACAGCACTATCCCTACAAGCGCTGCCTCGCAAATCAATTTGAGGCCAGGCACTGCTCGCACTTTCGCATAAGCAAAGCCTAAAGGAATGTAGAGAAGACAGTTTAAAATGGCATCGCGAAGCAGCCGATGTGGTGATCGGAGCACATCAAGGAGCGGAATCCATCTCACACGACCCCATCGCGGAGATTCTACCCACCAAGGGAAGCTGCAAAGGACTATTATGAGGAGGATCCATCCAAAGAGAATAAGCCTCCACACATGGGTTGGCTGAGATAGCCTCATTGATTCGCCGCTCTTAGAGCGAATATTGTCTGACATGACGGCGGCGAGTGTACTGCAAAGGCGGGTGGGTTTCTATTGGATTGGGAGCGAATGCGGAGGGGGGACAAGCCGGCCCGTCACTCGCCGCGAAATGATTGGTGGCACCACTTCGAAACTCTTCAAGCAGTTAGTAAAGTAGCCTGTCTCATTTTCTTATCCCACGCGCCACGAAATGACACGTCATCCTCCTTAATCTCGCAATATTGGCACCTGTCAGTTTTGTCAGTTTTCCGCTTTTCCCGGCGGACGTATACTCGGAAACATTCGATTGC
>JAICVE010000361.1 GCA_025935475.1 Nitrospira sp.
CTGCTTCGCGCACTGAACGACCACCGGGCGCTCGGCATCCTGTACAACAACCTCGCTCTTGAGGAGGCGCGCGAACAGCACTGGAAGGAGGCTGTCGAGTCGTTCGGCCAGGCGCTGACGTACCACCGGATGGTTGGCAATGAAGAGGGGTTGGCCGTGACCTATAGCCAAATGGGGCAATGCTTCCTAGAGCAAGGAGATCTCGAGAATGCCGAGCGCTGCCTGAACAACGGCTCGGAACATTACATTAAGCTTGGGTCCGAGGCCGGAGAGGCGGCCGTTCTGCGCCTGCTGGCCGATCTTTATCGCCGCCGCGGAGACAGTCTTTCCGCCATTCGGTGCCTCGAGCGAACTGTGCTGATCGATGCGAGGTACAACCTTGTGGAGTCGTCCCGTGATTCACAAGAGCTGGCCCGCCTCAAGAGTTCCCGCGACTGATTTTGATTCCCACGGTATTGGGTATTGCCCGCCCTAGTGCTCGGCACAAAACTTACCGTTTCATAATGCCACCTTTACACGAATGTGCTATTGTCCTTTCTCATTACGGATATAATGAGGTACATCTAAGAAATTACGCTCACACCCATTGACCTCGTCTTTGCAATATTTCCTCCCTTTCTGGACAGCCAGAGAATCTCTGTTACCTTTAAGAGCGTCACGATTGCTTACCTGCTGTTGGCTCGCGTCCCCGCCGACAAAGGTTCAACCGGATGCTGAATGACCCCATCCCCGCTGGCCGTTCTCATTACATTCGCCGCCGTGTTTTCGTCCCTGTCGATTGCGTGCGACGCCGGGGAAACGGTCCCGCACCTCACAGTGGGCACACAGGAGATCGGGTTAAGCGCCGGGTATCTGCTATCCAGTCGTCTGACGGACCAGCACAGTACGAAGCAGAGCGGTCCTGCGATCATGCCCTCGTGGGCAATGGTGTTGACAGATCCGATCGGTTGGCGATGGCTTCGGGGACACCTCATGCTCGGCGCCGAAATCGTTTACATCCAGTTTCAGGAGCCGGAACTCACTCATGGGGTGGGATTCACGCCGAAGATCAAGTGGATGTTCGAAGGCACGGGCACACTCAGACCCTACATCGAGTTCGCCGGCGGCCCCTTCTACACGGATCTCGGAGGCCGCATTCCCGAAGAGTCTGCACGCTTCAACTTCATCCTCACGGCTGGCGGCGGCCTCTCCTGGTTCTTCACGCCCCAACTGTCCTTCAACGTTGGCTATCGGTTCCACCATATTTCGAATGCGGGCACTCGATATCCCAACCTGGGTCTGAACGCGAGTCTGCCGTTCGGAGGCTTCTCATTTTACTTCTAGGAGGTACATTGTGAACGCTTCCCCCACCCTTCGTGGCCTCGCGCTGGCCTGTTGTGGACTGATGCTGACCGCCACCAGCGGCTGCTCGCACTGGATAGAAATGATGACTCTGCCCACGGAGTTCGAGACTCGTGGCGCTCAACTGATCGCCAGGGACGAGCAAGTGCCACTGATCTTGGACCGCATCCACACGACCAAAAACGGCTCGCCGCAGAATCCCTCGGCCGAAACCGAACAGCGGATTCTGAGCTCGCTCGCAGATATCGGACTGTTTTCACACCTCACGTCCATCAACACGTCCGCGCCGGTCTACGGCGAAAAGACGGTGCGCGCCCGGCTGCTCTTCGATGAGGCCATTGATCCTCATGCGGGCGGCGCGGCCTGGAAAGGGATCATCATTGGTGCGTCCATGTACCTCCTCACGCCGTTTCTTCCCTTCGAGTACGAGTACGCCGCCCATTTGTCACTTGAATTAGAACGATGGGATGGACAGATCAAACGTTACGAGAGCCAATCGGCCGGCACCGTGCGTTACCATCTGTTCGGCGCCACCACCATTATGGTCGATGAGTTGAAAGGCCATGTCACGGAATCCTGTCTCGCCGAACTGGCAAAGCAGATCGCCAACGATACCGTCTTTTTTTCGGCGAGCAGCGCGCCGCATTCGGAATCCGGCATCCGCAGCGTCTCGGTCAAACCACGCACCATACGCCCACCCGCTTCCGCGTCGACCGCCATTCCAATTTCGGCTCCTGCCCTCGCGGAGCCCTAACGGTCCGCGCTTCACACGGTTCTTTTTTTTCGTCTAGCTCAGAGAAACGCGCCGATGCTATGATGCGTTCGTTCCGGCAACCGGAGAAGGTGCATGGACATCAACGGGTTTCGGCAGATGGTGGCGAAGAATCCCAACGGATTCTTAGGTCGATACGGTCTCGGCAACAGGATTCTTCAGGAGGGCGGCAGCTTCGAGGAAGCGGCGGAACATCTCCGTGTTGCCATCCAGCTCGACCCGGTGCATGTCGCCTCGCACCTGGCTCTGGGCCGCGCACTGATTGGAGTAAAGCAGCCGGAAGAAGCAAAACGGATCCTGCAAGCCGGCATTGATGCCGCGATCTCTGGACGGTCCAATGGCGGTCGGGATCTCGTTCCTGAGATGCAAACCTTGCTTCGTGGTCTCGGATAACGTTGACGTGATATGGACATTACCACCGCGAAGCAACGCATTGGTTCCGCCATCAACCAATACGGACCGCAGGCAGCTCCTGCCATCGACCTCGTCATGAACGAGGTCCGCTCCGACCTTGGGATTGATGCATTCAACGAACTGGTGGCGGAGTTCGATCTTGAACTGCTGTATAATATCGCTCCACTGGAGTCAGACCTCTAGACGATGCGTTTTGGGTCTGACATCAGCAGAGGAGACCCCGCGCTTCGCTGAACCCCCAACCCAGAACTGAGACCGCCTCACCGGTGTGACGTTGCCAACGATCTGGTGCGCAATCTCGGGGCACGGCTTCGGACACGCCGCCCAACTCGTTCCTATTCTCAATGAGCTCGGACGTCAGCTTCCGGGTCTCACTGCGATCTTGCGATCGTCGGTCCCGGCGTCATTTTTTCACGATCGGCTGATGATTCCATGGTCGCTGCAATCCGTTCAGCAAGATGTCGGGTGCGTTCAGCGAGGACCGCTGGACATTGACCTTCCAGCCACATGGGAGGCCCACCGGGAATTCCACGCATCGTGGGAATCTCGCATGGACATAGAAACGACGGCCTTAGCAGCGGCGGCACCCACGGTGATTCTTGCCGACACACCCTATCTGGCCGTCTCAGCGGGAAGACACGCCGGCATCCCGGCCATCGTCGTGGGCAATTTCACGTGGAGCGACGTCTTGCGTTGTCTTGACGCCACCTCCTCAGAAC
>JAICVE010000513.1 GCA_025935475.1 Nitrospira sp.
GAGCAGCGCCGCGGTGCCGATGACCAGGATCAGCATCAGCAAGCCGTTGCGCATGAACTTCGGGTTCAAGCGATGCCTCCGGATGAAGCCAGGCGCGCCGTCCGAGCGGCGAGCCTTTGCGGATCGGGAGGTCATCCTGGCTGCCGGTGCACTCGTAACGCCGCAACTCCTCATGCTCTCTGGTATCGGCCCGGCCGATCGCCTCAGTGCGCACGGGATAGAGTGCATCATCGATCTGCCAGGTGTGGGGGAGAACCTCGTCGATCATCCTGAGGTTCCAATCATCGGCATCGCCAACGGAGCCTACGGCTATTACCGGCAGAGCGAGGGGTGGCGCATGATCCTCAATGGCCTGCAGTTCAAGCTGTTTGGCTCCGGCCCTATCACTTCGGCCGGTGTGGAGGCAGGTGCCTTTGTCAATCCGCTCGACCCCAATGCCGAGCCTACCGTTCAGGCTTTTTGCGTACCGATCATCTACCTCGACCGGGATGCGCTTACTCTTATCGAAAATACCTATGGCCTCACCGTCACGACGGTTGTGGTGAAGCCCAAGTCACGCGGTTTCGTGCGATTGCGGTCGTCGGACCCCCGCGACATGCCGCTCGTGTCGCTCAATCTGCTCAAGGATTCAGGTGATGCGCGGGAGATGATCGCCGCGCAGCGCTTTTTCCTGCGTGTCTTCCAAACCAAGCCACTGTCGGACCGGATTCAAAGAATTGCAATCCCCAACCCTGATGATGTGAGCGATGAGGCGATATGGAAACATTGCACCCGTTTCGTGAAAACCAATTATCACCCGAGCGGAACATGCCGAATGGGGGCAACGACAGATAAAGCGGCAGTGCTTGATTCAAGACTACGTCTGCGTGGGGTTAGAAACCTGCGCATTTGCGATCTCTCTGCCATGCCGAACATCACTGCCGGCAACACCAACTCTGCGGCCATGATGCTGGGAAGCCGCTGCGCGGAGTTGATCATCGCCGAACACGCTTTCCTGTCCGAGGACAGACTTGATCCCCGCGATTCCGTCGCTCTGCAAGCTAGGCACGAATAGCCTCCAGGCTTTTCCAGTCGAATTCTATGCCGTGCCCAGGCCTATTCGGGGCAATGGCAAAGCCGTCCTCTATGACGAGGGGCTTGTGGATGTAGCGGTCCAAGCCGAAGCCATGAGCCTCGAGATAAGAGCGATTGGGCACGGCGGCGAGAAGATGGACCGTGATGTCATGCGCGCCGTGAGAGGTCACCGGCAGATTAAACGCTTCGGCCAGATGGGCAATTTTCATGAAGCTCGTGATGCCGCCGCAATTTGTAACGTCGGGCTCCGGATAGGTGACGCCCCCTGAGGCAATGAGATGGCGGAACTCCCAAAGGGTGCGGAGGTTTTCTCCCGCCGCAATGGGGAGCCCGCCTTCGCGAACGATACGCGCGTGCCCGGCGAAATCGTCTGGTGAGATCGGCTCTTCCAGCCACATGATATCATAGGGCGCAAATGAGCGCGCGGCACGTATGGCTTCGTCGGCTGTCCATCGCATATTGGCGTCGACCATGAGCACACCGTCGCTGCCGAGGTGGTTGCGCATCGCCGCCACTCGCTCAACGTCTTCCGATAAGCGCTTCCGCCCCACTTTCATCTTGATGGCACGAAAGCCCTTTTCGAAATTCCGCTCAGTCTGCTTGATGAGCTGAGGCAGGGGCAGCTCCAGATCGATGCCGCCCGCATAACAGGGAA
>JAICVE010000025.1 GCA_025935475.1 Nitrospira sp.
GCACAGGGACGAGCCGCTTTCCGAGTGGCGTCGCACTGCCGACGATCACTGATGCATCGGTAGATCCTTACATCAGAACCCGCCCCATCAAGACGGTTCAGGTCGAGTGCATCGAATTTTGGCCCCAAGAAAAGGGTCCCTATCCTGGCATCGTGCTCTTGCACGAATGGTGGGGGCTCAATTCACAAATCAAGGACCTGGGCGCACGTCTGGCCTGTGAGGGATATGGAGTCATCATCCCCAATCTCTACGGCCGCATCGGTGGCATGGTGACGGGAAACGCGGAGGTGGCCGAGGCTCTGATGGGGAAGCTCGATGAGTCGCTCGCGCTCCAAGACATTAATTCGTGTTGCGAATTCCTGAATACGAGGGAATTCATCAAGCGCAACATTCACGCCGTGGTGGGATTCGGCATGGGCGGCACCCTGGCGATGAAGTTTGCCTGCCAACGGAAGCGCCTCAAGGGAGCGGTTTCGTATTATGGGCGGATGATCAGCCCTGAAACTGCGTTCAAATACATCATCTGTCCCGTGCTCTATCATTATGCGGACCAGGATTCCTGGGTCTCGGCCCAGGACATCGATCGGTTGCGCCATCTGGCTCAGGAACAGAAGAAGGTTGTCGACATCCGGACCTATGCGGGCGCACCGCACGCATTCAGCAACGAGTCGAGGCCGGACACTTATCGTGAAGCGGCGGCAGCCGAGGCATGGACCGCCACTGCGCTGTTCTTGAAACAGCACGTGCAGGGTGTCTGACGAACATCATCTCGTCACATAGGCAGCTTCTCACCTCCGCCATCCATGTTCATGCGTCTGACATCGACCGGGCACAGCGTGATCCTTGGTGCGCTGGCCCTTGTGTTCACCCTCCACGGTGGTCCCCCTGCGTCCTTTGCGATTGGAGATGAGCCGGCATCGGAGTCGTTGCCGGATTGGGCGAAGATCGCTGATGTGCACCAGGAGAGGCTATCTCATGTAGATTCCGATCAGAAGGCGCGCGAAGTGTTCGTGGACGCAGTTGGTCGCGCGGCCGGCCTGCCTGACGTTGCAGGCACATTGGCCATTCAAGGGATGTCGACAAGGATGGTTAAAGAACTGATGGTGCCGCAAATCACCACTTCCGCCCAGCGATTGGTGTCTGCCCTGGTGGCATGGCAGCTTGCTGACCGGATGATGCAGTCTCTGGAAGGCAAGGCGGTTCGGATGGAGGTCGTTGTGGCGCCCTCCCAGGTCGCGTGGCTGACGGTCAACGGCCCGTTTCCTTCCTTGAACGACGCCATCACGCTGTGGGATGCCGGAGACACGAGCCCAGCCGTCGGCGTGGCTGTCGGCCATTTGGCTCAGGAGGCCGGTCGGCAGGCGATGGAGGAATGGTGGCGTCTCAAGACCTGGAAAGATCGCGTACGCGGCATGCGCGGCCAATCGCGTCTATGCGGAACTTGGCAATGGGTGATCCACAACCATCAGCGGCATCATGAGGAACAAAAGCTCTCGCTCATTTTTCCTCCTCCGGGCAGGGATAGTACGCCGATTCCTGGCCTGTCAGAGATCGTCGTTCTCGGCGATGTGGTCTACCTCCGTTGGGAACGCGACGGGAAGGTCCAAGAGGACAGTCTCTTGTTTTCCAAGGAAGGGCAACGGCTCGAAGGGACGTTCGTCAATTCCCAAGGCGGCTGGGGGTCGATCAGTGGAAAACGAACGGCATCCTGCACGCCGTGAGTCAAGACCGGCGTCGTGCCACGGTCCACGCCAACAGCGCCCACCCCGTGATCAAGGCCGCGCCGCCGAGCGGGGTGAAGGCACCCACCCATCGGATCCCGCTCAATGCGAGCACATACAAACTTCCCGAAAACAGCACCATGCCGATCACAAAGAGCCATCCCACCGCTGCCACGCGGAATGTCGGATTCCGCTCGGCCATGCCGGCGAGCAAACACAACGCTAAGGCATGGTACATCTGATAGCGCGCCCCAGTTTCAAACGCTCCCAGCATGGTGGCATCCAGGACCGGCCTAAGCATATGGGCACCGAAGGCTCCGGCGGCAACCGCTAGACCCGCAAACGCCGCGCCTAGAAACAAGAATCGGCTGTTGTGCATGGTGAATATACCCTCCTTGTCTGCCGTATCACCGCATCATGCAGACCCCGCTGTCCCCTCCTCTTGAGGGATAGCCAACCAGGGCTCTTTCGCACTACTCTACGTTCACCCTATGGCGATCGGTAAGCAGAAGGCCTGTTGGGCCATTCCAAATCTGACGATCGACTGCATGCTTGCCCGGGTGCATCGGCAACTCGAGGCAGACGGTTGCGTGCTGAGAATCAATGAATCCAGCTCACAGGTTGCTGCCCCGGACCAGTTGGCACCCGGCGATTTTGTCAAGGTTCGTTTGTGGTTGGATGATGACAGCGCCTGCATTCACATTGGTTTGGCTGAGATCAGGCAGGTTCAGAATCATTGGATCACCGTTGAAGTCATTCATGTGAACCGGCACGAACGCGCACGGTTGCAGCGGTATGTTGAGTCGCGTCAGCCAATTCCTGCCGACAAACCGGTCTACCTCGATCACCTCCTCATCAGAGCCTAGGTATTGCGCAAGCGCCATGCCGAGGGTTGGCCTGCTACACAACCCAGTAAGGCGGAAGGTGCATCGGCGGCCTATCGGCAGCCCACGTAGGCCTGTCTGTTCGAGATCGTGGTGCAGGAGACGGGGGTCGAACCCGTACGGCCCTTTCGGGCCACAGGATTTTAAGTCCTGTGCGTATGCCAGTTTCGCCACTCCTGCATTACCGGCTGACAGGATCATCCTGCGATCGGTCGTCGTTGCGAAGGGAGCATGCAGGCATCGGCCACGCTACGCGCGGCCTGGAAGTAGTGGGACTCTAGCATCGGGGTATGGGGCGGTCAAGGCGCAAGACGCGCGCAATCAGCCTGCAGCCGTTTCGGCGACAGACTGAATGCGGCAGTCGAAGGTGAATGCGTCCGGGCGCAGGTGCAGAGTGGACCTCGGCCGGGACGTCGGAGGACTAGCGCGTTAGACCGCTTCGACCATGGGCCGCTTCGTGCGATCCATCACTTCCTTCACACCCGACTGTACGGCACGGCTCCAACGAGTGGCCTGGATCTGCGCCTTCTTGGCGTACCGGGCGATCTCACGGCGCGTTTCCGTTCCGGTCTGGGGCGCCAAGAGCAGACCGATTCCTGCTCCAACCACCGCGCTTCCCGCGACGAGTGCAGCCCAACGAGCCACCTGCTTTCCTTCGTGCGACATAACGACCTCCTTCGAGCAACGGATGTGGATGATGACTCCAACCCCTCAAGTTCCTGATCATCGCTTCAGCATCAAGCGTGCCAGATAATAAAGAGCCGGCATCAGCGCAAAACACGTGGGTGCGGTTCTCGCCGATTAAGACGCCCTAATATTGGGTTACCTTTTTCTCACAGCTCGCAACACAGTCGTGCGAGAAAACCAACAGCAGAGCCGGTGAAAGCACCGTTCAGAGCCGCTTTGGAAGTCCATCGTCGGATGCGGACACGCTTGCATTGGCCGCAGGCCTCACTTATGATCCAGCCACCGTGCCACATGAGGCAAGAATGAGTTGGCTTCAGGCCATCCCCTACCCGCACGTCAACCCGGTTTTTTTCGAACTCGGTCCCTTGCAATTCCGCTGGTACGGACTGATGTATCTGATCGGTCTGACCACGGCCTATTTCCTCATTACACGCAAGGTCCGTGAGAAAGGACTACCGATCTCCAAGGACCAAATCTACGATATGGTCGTCTGGGCCGCGTTGGGCGTGTTCATCGGCGGGCGCCTCGGCTACACCCTGTTTTACAATCTTCCTTATTACCTGCAGCATCCATTGAAGTTTTTCGCCGTGTGGGAGGGGGGGATGTCGTTTCACGGCGGATTACTCGGTACCATCGTGTCGCTCGTGTGGTTCGGCAAGCGCCACGGAATCCCAATTTATACTATCGCCGATCTGGCCGCTTCGGTGACCCCAATTGGATTGGGCTTCGGACGCCTGGGAAATTTCATTAATGGCGAGTTGTATGGACG
This sequence comes from Nitrospira sp., assembly GCA_025935475.1. GTDB lineage: Bacteria > Nitrospirota > Nitrospiria > Nitrospirales > Nitrospiraceae > Nitrospira_C. Next base: position 4,062 of record JAICVE010000025.1, read on the forward strand.
GCCGACCGACGTGCCGTGGTGCATGGTGTTTCCCGGCGGCGGTCCCGCCTGCCGGCATCCATCGCAGCTTTATGAGGCTGGGTTGGAAGGTGTCTTGCTGTTTACGGTGCTTTGGCTCATCGGGAGGCGCTCAACCCCGCCGGGGACGATGTTTTGGAGTTTTTTGAGCGGCTATGGCATTTGTCGGATTGTGGTCGAATTGTTTCGAGAGCCGGATGCGCACATCGGATTTATTTTCGGGTCCTTATCCATGGGGCAATTGCTGTCGTTGCCCATGATCGTGGTCGGTGCCTTCATGCTCACCCTTGGGTATCAACGGCAGGCGCTCGCGCAGCGACGGAATCCTTCTCTCAAACCTCAATAGGGCATCTCGTCATCGCCAAGCCCGACGTGATGCCCGAGTTCATGCACCACCGTTTCCCGGACTTCCCGTCTCACCTCTTCCGCGGTGTCGCAGAGCCGTAGTATGGGTCCTCTATAGATCGCGATGCGCGGCGGTTGCTGCCCTCCGGTTTGGAAAAAGGATTCCTCCGCCAGCGAGAGACCCTGATACAGACCCAGCAGGTCATCGGCCGACTCCAGTTCCAGGTCCTCGAGCACATCAGGTGGGGGTTCCTCTTCGACGACCACCGAGACCTCTCGGGCGAGGCGAGCGTACGGCGGGGGGAGATCGGCGAGCGCTTGCTCGACCAGCGTGCCGAACTCCTCCGGAGAGAAATCCCGCCGCCTTCGCCCCATGGCTAGAATCCTCGGGGGCTTGGGTCCAAGTACGATTTCTTTTCGATGTCGTGGTTCAACCCACCGCTTTGGTGGAGGGGCGGAGAATCCCAAATCACCTTGTTGCCGGGTGCCAAATTCGCAGCCTCGATGTAATGTTTTTTGGCTTCGTCTTTACGGCCGGCTCGATCGAGCGTGAGGGCCAGGTTGTAATGCGCTTCTGCCAAGCCTGCATCCGCGACAATCGCCTGGCGGAACGCTTGTTCGGCGCCTGCGAAATCACGCGAGGCGAACAGCGTATTCCCCTTCTGCACCTGTGCCGCGGCGTCCGGTTTCGTACCGAGTGGCGCCGGCAGGACGTTTCGTTCCGTGCCGGACTTGCTGGCACAGCCCAGAACGATGGCAGAGAAGATGACCGTCAAGAGGATGCGCATCGCGGCCTCCTTTGAGGATGGCGGATCACCGTTGGCCGGTTGGTGTGGATATTCGTCCTAAGCCGGGTGATCGATTTGGTTAAAACGTCCGCTCACAGGTCGACGGCGACGCCCGCTCGGAGAAACAGAAATTGGAAGGACGCCTGCGACAGGCCTAGACATCGGGTCACTGCTTCCCGATAGATTGCCGCCTGGGGGGCATACAACTCGGCTCTCGCCGGCGCCTCGGATATCGTCGTCCGGTCGGTCTTATAGTCCGCAATCCACATCTTCCCGTCAAGTCGGTAGATCACGTCGATGACTCCTTCCATGACCTGCCGTTCGCCCCAGGGCATGACAAAGGGCACTTCACGCCCTAAGATGACGGCTGACCTGAGCCTCGCGTACGATTCGGACGCGCCGAATGTCGTGAATATCTCGATGAGCGAATCGGCGACCTTCGATCGGACTTCGTTCAGTTCAGGCGGGAGAAAGCGCTCAATTGATGGACCGATGCGCGGCAGCAGCTCGTTGGGCGTTCGCGCAAAGTCCCATCCTTCGAGAATGTAATGGGCAATCACACCCACAAGCCGGCTCGCCTCGCGTCCCCGGACTCCAGGAGCAGACTGGAGGTCGCTGAGGGAAAGATTCTCATGGACGGAACTCGGTGTGACATGCCACGTGCTGGCTCGCACGGTCTGCCATCGAGCTGTTCGTTCGTCCCACAAGTGGGCAAGTGAGGCCGGATGGATAGCGGGCCCGTCCTCACTCGTTGCCGCAGCACGTCTGGGCCATTTTCGTTCCGGGGCATGGACGACCCGATGCATGACTTCACTGGATCCGATTTTTACCGTTTTCGTCTCTGGACGCCCGATCTCTCCCTCGCCAATCTCGTTCAGCCACCCAAGCACGCTTTCGCCGACCGATCGTGACGTCAGGGCGCCTGAGAGCACCAGGAGATCCTTGGCTCGAGTCATCCCCACATACAACACCCGGCGCCGCTCGGCTTTCTCTCGTTCGACCTGCTTCTCCTGCACCCTGAGGTAGCCAAGGGTCTGAAGCGGACCAGCGGAAAGACCATAGGTGTCGGTGGACCAGTCATAGACCACCGTCGGCAGGGCTTTCTCCCGTCCACTGCCTTGGTGAAGACCCGGAAGCACCACGATGGAAAACTCAAGGCCCTTGGCCTTGTGGATCGTCAAAATCTGCACCGCGTCGGACGAATCCTCTGCCAGCGTGCTTTCCGCTTCATCCGGCTGCTCATCCAATCTGGTCATCATCACTTCGATGAAGCGGCTCAATGTGAGCTGCGGTCGATCGGCGAGCGCTGCCGCCGTGTGTTTGACCTTGAGAAGATTGGCGACGGCCTGTTCGCCATGCAAAGAGGCCGCCGCCAGCTCTAGCAGCGGGCACTGATCAAACACCGCTTGAATGGCTTCGTCGAGCGGAAGTGCCGTTACCATACGATGCAGCACAGCCAGCCGACGATACAGACGTCGGACCGTCTCCGCTCGAGCGTGCGACCATGCGTTGATGGCCCTTTCGTTCAGATACCCGAAGCCGCCGGCTTCTCGGAGATCGTAAATCTCCCGATCCGTCAGGCCGCCGAGCGGCGAACGCAGCACTCCCAGAAGTGCGATGTGATCATGGGGATGGTCGAGCACGCGAAGGACGTTGATCAGGTCGATGACTTCCTGGCGACGATAATAATGTTTCTCCCCTTCGATGAGGTAGGGAATGTTATAGCGGCGAAGGGCATCCAGATATCCGTCGGCCTGCGTCAATTTTCGAAACAGGAATGCCACCTGACCGGCGGAAACACCGGGCCGAGTCAGCAGGTCCTCGTGTAGCCAGCGGGCCAGCACTTCTCCTTCTGCTCTGGCTGCCCCTGCTGCGTCGAAGGGATCGTCCCCTGCCGCCGGTGCCGTGACCTGGATCATCACGCCGGTTTCGGTAAGGTTTCCCGTTCGCCGAGCGTCACCTTGGAGACGCACATTAGCGGGTTGGACAAGCGGTTCCCGGAGAAGGAGCCGGTCGAACACATCGTTCACCGGTCCAAGAATGCTGGCATCGCTTCGGAAGTTAGTGGTCAGGCTGTACAGCGTTCCCCCATCCGCAAGCACTTTGTCCACCACGCGATCGAAGGCTTCCATATCGGCCCGGCGAAAGGCATAGATCGACTGCTTGGGATCGCCGACGATGAACAACTTTCCTGCTTCGAGCGCCATGTCTTGCCAGGCCATGGATGCATGCCCCGAGGCTTCGGCGAGAGCCAGGAGTATTTCATATTGGATGGGATCGGTATCCTGGAACTCATCGATCAGGATGGCACGGTACTCGCGCTTGATCCGTTCCCTGACCCCTGGATGGTCCCAGAGGAGCCTCCTGGCACGGGCCAATAATCCGTCGAATGAAATCCAGCCGCTTCGCGCGAAGGTAGACCTGATTGAGGCAACAAGAGGGGTGAGAAGGGTCAACAGATTGATGAAATATGTCGCGTTAAACCCCAGTATTTGCTGCGCTACTCTCACGACCGAGACTGCTTGTGAAAATTCGTGAGCGTTCCAATCGCTGAGCGCAAGGCCCGGGTCCTTTACGAGCCATTCTCGTGCGGCAGGATCGAGTTCATCAACGGATTGAGGCCCTTTGTCTTTCACGAGCGTGAGGAGAGCAACGGCTCCTGCCAGCATGTGTTCGATCTTGCGTCGCTTCGGTCGATCGTTCGCGTCCAACAACATCTGCGCCCGGTCGCGCAGCCTGCCGATCCAGTCGGTAAGGGCTTGGTCCGGTGCCGAGCCGACCTGATGGAGCAGCCTGTCGAGATCGATGTGATCATTGCACAGCGCATAGGCAAGTCCCCGCAGCTGCTCCAGGGTCGTCGATTCCAGGAGTGCTCGCCATCGCGAATGATGAGCGCCTTCGCGACCGAGCTCACGATCGATCCAGACCTGCCATGCGAGCTGGAAGGATTCGTCAAACCGGAGGCCGTCATCCTCTCGGAAGGCGGGGTCCACACCGGACTCCAGCGGAAAGAGACGCAACAGATGGGCGGCGAAGCTGTGCACCGTTCCGATTTGCGCTTTTTCCAAATCGCGCAGTGCCGCCTCGGCGCGTGTCGCAATGTCGTCTGATGTGAGGCCGTAATGCGTGCGCAGCTCGTCCATGCCGATGACTCCGCCATCGGACGCTTGAAGGCATCCTGTGGATGCGCGCTTAAGGGCGATCAGCCGTTCACGAAGTCGGATCTTCATCTCGGTGGCTGCCTTGTTGGTATACGTCAAAGCGACGGTCTGCGTGATCGCCACAGGCCGGGGTTCTCTCATCAGAAGGTGGACCAAACGGTTCACGAGCAGGGTGGTTTTTCCTGTGCCGGCACCGGCCACAACGACAACGTTTCGATCGAACGTGGTTTCCGCCGCGCGACGGGCCTCCTGATCCGAGATCGGCACACGACTGTTCATCGGTCGACCCGCAGCGTTCGTAAGGCCGCCAACGCTTTCCCCTCCATCGCTCGAGAGGTGCGCCACCACGTCGGCATGTGCTCGCGGCGGCAGGCGACGCGATATTCACATGTCTTGCAGTAGGTGCCCGGCATGATGAAAAACCTGCCGTTCTTAATGCCGCTCATCAGTTGGCCGAGGGTATTGCGGAGCAGCGTTCCGTGGTCCGTTGACCAGACGTCGCTTTCAAAGGTTGAACGCACGACAGGAGTCGTCCAGTTGGGGGCAAGGAAGAAGAGTTGAACCTGTTGCGCGTTGCCGTGCTCCGGCAGATGGAACCGGGCATACAAGGGCGGTTGCAGCCGATAGCCGCGTGCGGCAGATTGGATGAGGTGCCGGTCTTCAGCCGTGATAGATTTTCCAATCTTCAGTTTGTAATCGATGATGCGGATCGCTCGGCTGTCGCGATGTCGGTCGACACGATCCACGCGTCCCCGGACTTTCAGCGATCCGCAGCCCGGGACGTCCAGGATGGCACCCTCGGCCAGGACTTCGAACGCGACCGGCGAAAAGGGGGCGTCGCGAAAGGCGCGTGTATCGTCATCGACAGCGGCTGTCATCACATCAAGAATCGAGGCTTTTGCGAGCTCCCAGAGGAGATAATGGCCCGTTCGATGGTTCCGTTCGACGTCGGCGGCCGCCTCCTCGATGGCGTTCTCAATACACCAATCGATCGTATCGTCGGTCACGGGTTGTTCCGGCCATCCGGTGGGTAGCAGCAATTCGTAGCACCGTCGCAAGGCGCTATGACAAAACGTGCCGAGCACACGCACGTCCGGTTCATCCGAGCCGTGGGCATGGACCGGTTCGAGTCGGAGCACGTCGGCAGAAAAATAGCGGAACGGACAGCGGGCATATCGCTCGAGCGGGGTTGGGGCGATGCCGCGCTCCTCGACCGATGCCCAGTGGCGTTCAAGCAAGCCCGTCAGCCCGTCGAAGGCGGTCAGGGCCTGTTGGTCGGTCTCGGTGCGGGCCAGCGCCTCGGTGCCTTCCCGGAACGTGACGGCGTCACCTCCTGTGGCTTCGAGAAGACTCGCTGCATCTTGGCCATTGACCGCCATCCACTGTACGAGCTCCGGTGGCGGGAGAAAGCGGCTTAGCACTGGCCGCTGGGCGAGCCGCTCCGTGAGACGGCGCGGGACGCTGTCCACGGGCGGCGGAAGCATTCCATCAGGCTGCCGTGCCTCGCCGACATAAGCCGAAGGCGCCAGCATGCGTCCGGCATCGTCGGCACGCTGGAAGGAGAGATACAATCGCCGTCCAGCAGCCTGGGTAAGCAATTTGAACAGTAAGGCCTCTTCGTCGTAGCCCGAGAGCTTTTCACCGACCTTGTATCCGAGCGTCGTTTCCAGCACGAGACGGTGTCGATCACGAAGAAATGGATCTTCACGAATGTACCGGGGAAACACTTTCTCGTTGAGGCCAATTACGAACAACGCCTTAAACGAGAGTCCTCGTACCGCCATCACGTCACTGAACATCACGCCCTGCGGAGACGTCTGTTCGAGTGGAACGCTTGCGCGCTCGAATGCATGGGTCAGCAATTCGAAAAACTCAGTCCACGTGAGTTCACGGCCAATGGCGGTGAGTTCGCCAAGCCTGCGCAGTGTTTGATCGATAGCCTCCCAGACCGCGGGCAAAACACCGTCTTGGTCGTCGTGCCCATCTCGATCGTCATCCGCCCGCCGAAGCTGTTCCTGCAACAGCAATTGAAAGGCTTCGAGCAAGGTGCCGTATGGGCCCTGGGCCGGTAGAGCGGAACAAGACGTCAGTACTCGAGACACGGTGCTCCACAGTACGGCGATCACTTCAGGCGCTACCCTCAATGGCCCGAGCGCACCTATCTCATCGCCGTCACCGTCCAGGTCAAGTGCAGACTGAGAGGCACGCTCTAACCGTTTCCATTCATCGACGCCATGCGTGATGTTCAAGGCCTCGACGATCGCTTTCCACTGCTCTGGCCGATAGACGGTTGAAGAGCCACTGTGGCCGAGCACGGGATTGGCAAAGAACGGTGAGGTCACGAGGTCGAGCACGGCGGTGCGATAGAAATCATTCACGCGTAGTGCCGCCAACAGCAGGAGGGTCTTGCATAGGGGGTGGTGGATGAGCGGGCGTCGTGCCGTTGTGGTGATCGGAATGCGATGACGATTGAACACCGTTTGCACCAGGGTACAGTAAGGGTCCAGCGTGCGTGCGACCACACCGATCTCGTCAAAGCGGTATCCGTGTGTCTCAATCAGATCGAGAATGGTCCGGCAGGTGGCAGACAACTCCTCCTCAGGACCGATGACGCTCTGCAGCGACAGTTCCGGCGGCGGGGTTGCTGTCTCGACCGTATTGAGGTCTACGGGTGGATCTGCCCCCAGAAGTGGCTGAACGTGGCGGTCGAAGAAGCGACGGGCGAAGGAAAACGATGGATGGTGGTCTAAGGGAAAAAACAGCGTCGTGGAAACACTCGCGCTCACGGCCTGAAACAGCGAGAGTTGCACCTGCGTCAGATCATAGAAGCCGTAGTAGCAGACGTGGTGCATGGACACGAGAAACTGTGATGCCGTGACAGAGGCCACCAGGGCGTCGGCTAGATCGTCGGCCGTGCCCACGCCGAGGCCGGCAGCGACTTGCTCGACGGCCGCCTGAAGTGAAAACAGCGCGTGGAGCCATTCCTCATCCTCCTCACCAAAACATCCTTCTCGGAGTGCCTGCAGCGCCGTAGCGGCATCGACTCCTCCGTCCTTGAGATCCCGGATTGTCGCCCAGAGCGCCGCCCAGGTTCCGAACGAATGTCCCAATTGCCCGAAAGCCCGCGATTCGGCCAGCTGTTGTTCGACGAGGTGGCCCACCAGATGCTCGAAAAACAGTTCATCGACGACACGGATCGGAGGAGGTCCGGGGCGGCTCCCTATTTCATCCGCCAATCGCAAGGCGAACTGGTGAAAGGTAAAGAGGTGAAGATTCAGCAACGACAACCCGTGATCGATGGCCAGTACCCGCCGGAGTCGGTCGAGGATTGGCTTGGAAGGAGCGAGAACTGCAACCTTAGCCCAGGGATCGGCGGCTTTCAGACGCCGGATCTGTTCGACGAGCGCGGATTCGAGGGTAGGATGGAACTGACCGGTGACAACCTTCAGCATCTGGGGATGAGGAACGTGGAGTGCGGAGTGTGGGGTGTGTGAAAACCGTTCATGCAGCGCGAACACATCTCTCGGACCGCTTCATCCCGTTTCCGGTCCCAGAAGTTCCCCGTTGCAATCGACACAGGCCCAGTCGCCGTCGATAAAGGACATAGGATCGCCACAGATGGGACAATCGGGCGGCGGTCCTTTATCGAGTCTGGGAAGAATGGGTAGTTCGATGTCGTCTTCGTCCATCACTTCACCTGGCGGTGCATTGGTTCACTTCCGGTACTTACCCTTCTCGTGGGCGCATTTTCAGTTGCAAGGCTTTTTCTGCGCTCTCGCGGCTTGGCACACCGACAAACGTCAGCCGCCCGTCGATGATGGTAGCGGGTACTGCCCGAACCGCATGGCGATTGGCAAGTTCCTGGCCATCCGGAGTCGTAATATCGACTTCACGATACGAAAAACTGTACTTCACGCGCAGCTGCTTCCAGAGGCTTTTGGCCGACGGACAAGCGCCACAGCTCGGGGAGATGAGCAATGTGATGTTCGGCATCGCATCTCCGTTAGAGGGCGGACGAGAGCGTCATCTTCGACGACGAGGTGGATCTTAACACCGCCGGAAAAGGCGGTGCAAGGAGCGAAGCTGGCCGTCGGATTGCGCAGAGAAATCTTCGGCGCCATGCGCAGCAGATCCAACGGATGGACGGACGTCAAGTGGATGTTGCGACCGGGAGCTTGCTTGGATCCTGGTTCTACTCGAGGCGAGTCTAGCGTCCCTCAGGCCACGCAGCCTGCTGGTTTGCCGTGCCGCCGACGATCGGCGGAGCACCGGAGGGGTTGCCGGCAGGATTCCCCGGCGGCGCAACGATATTCCCGGACGTATTGGGATAATATGGCGGTTGCAACCTTGGCATAGTGCTTCCGGCGTCGCCAGTGTTCTGCTTGAGCGAATTCTGCGAGTCCGACCGGGATGAACAGGCGCTCTCTAAGGCAACGATAAGACACCATGCCGCCATCAACAACCATGCGCTGCGCCGTCGTGAGATCACCTCTGACCTCTATAACTTGCCCACTAAATCGAGACTCGGTCGTAACGTGCGCTGGCCGGGCTTCCATCCAGCGGGGCACACTTCTATGCCTCCGTTTTCGTGCACAAAGGCCGCTGCTTGCAGCTTGCGCAGCAGCTCCTGCATGTTGCGTCCGATATTATTGCCGTGGACTTCGTAGGCGCACAGCTTTCCGTCCGGATCGAAGATAAAACTGCCTCGCAAGGCGACGCCTTCTCGGTAGAGATACACGCCCAGTTTTTGCGACAAGACGCCTCCCGGATCAGCCAACAACGGAAACGCTAGCTTTTTGATCGCTGGGGAGGTGTCGTGCCAGGCTTTGTGCACGTAGACCGAATCGGTGCTAATGCCGATCACTTCAGCGCCCACCTTCTGGAAGTCGGCATACAAGGAGCCAAGTTCTTCCAGTTCGGTGGGACAAATGAACGTGAAATCACCCGGGTAAAAGACGAGAACTACCCACCGGCCGCGGTAGCTTTTCAAGGTGATGGAGCGGATCTCTTGTTCGTGGAACGCTTGAAAGGTGCCGTCGGGAATGCCTTGTCCAATTATCGCCATGCGGTCTCCTATTACTGATGCGGCGGGGAATAGAGATCAACTCCAGTTGCGGACTTGCGAATGGCTGCGATCGGTCTGATGTCCCAGCAGGGCGGTGACTTGCTGGAGTGCGTCCCGCTCTGCCGACTCTCGACGGTCAAAGGCTTGCGTGACGACCGATTGTTCCTCTGCCTTGTCTGCGATCCCGCATTTGACGGTTGCGCTCACAATCCAGCCCGCTTCGGCTGTCCGTCTATAGGACAATCGCACATGGCATCCCGCGATGATCATCTCCTTGACGTCGCGTGTCGGGCCGAGGGCTCCCTCATCGATCATTGTTTCTTGGGCGGCTGGTTCTGATTCGGGCGTTCAGGCGGTTCGACTGGTTGCGGGGGTGCTGCTTCTGGATTGATGGCCATCTTTGGATCGACCACCGGAGGAGTTACGACTGAATCGGGATGAGGAACCGTTTCCGGCTGTTTCACCATGCCGGGATCACGCGGGCTGGGTACGACCTCCGGTGTAGACTGCCCGGCGGGCGGCTGGCTCGGCGCAGCTGGTGGAGATTCCGGCGCGGGAACGATGTCTGCTGCTAGCGCCGTCGACGTCAGCAGAGAGGCCAGCATCAGCATGAGTTGTGTCATTCGACCCATGTCTCAGGCTATCCCCCTATGGATCGATCTGCCTACTGGGGGATTCCCCTGCGTACCGATTCGCAGATGGTGGAGAAGTGATGGGTCCGGATCTGACCAGGTTAATCTAGCCAGTCTTTTTCCTTCAGCTTTCGGGGAAGATACTTCTTAGTGAGGTATTGGAAATCCTTATTGGCGAGCGCGTCGAGCTCATACTTAAGGCCACTGGTCAGCATGCGCTTGATCTCGGCCTGCCACGCCGGTTTTTGAAACCATTGGTAGTTCGTCAGTTCCTTCGCCCGCGCAATGTCCTTCTCGTTGAGTTTGATGCCCACGTTTCTGGGGAGCTCATA
>JAICVE010000388.1 GCA_025935475.1 Nitrospira sp.
CCTCCCAATAGCCACGGGGTTGCAAGGCTCCCAAGAAGCAGGAGACGACGACGTAACACGTCAATCATGACAGAGCAGCTGCATCATCATGCGGGCCAGCGGTACCGAGGTGAAGCGCAACGCCATTATTGCGTGGACGAGACCTTACTATCACGTTGAAGCTGGCACTCTCTGTACGACGCTGCTGTGCGCTTCACTGTCTTGCAACCATGCCGGCCAGGTCTCGCACAATTCTTTCAGTCGCCCCCTGATGCTCAGTCACGACCCGTCGGCCCCGTTCTCCCATGACCCTCGCCTGCTCCGGATCAGAGAGCAGCCGATCGCAGGCGGCGAAGAGATCGAGCTCGTTTTCGGCTTGAATCGCGGCGCCGGCCTTGAGGAGCCATGCTGCGACATCCGGAAAATCGCGCATGTCCGGGCCGAACAGCACCGGCTTTCCGCAGGCCGCCGGCTCAATCGGATTTTGCCCGCCCTGCAGCACGAAACTTCCCCCGACCACCGCGACGTCAGCGAGAGCATAAAGCCGGCTCAAATAGCCCATGCGATCGACCACGACGACAGGCGTTGAACGGGCCAGCCGTGAGGCGATCGCCGCCTCGGTGCCGTCCTGATGAAACAGCCGGAGCACTTCGGTGCTTCTCTCGGGCCGGCGCGGCACGATGATGAGTCGAAGCGTAGGGAAGCGGCTTCTGAGACGCAGAAAGCAGGAGCGGACGAGCTCCTCCTCTCCACGATGAGTGCTGCCGGCGATCAAGATGCGCGAACCAGGCGAGAGGAAGAATTCCGCGCGAAGGGCCTCCACAACAGTGGGATCGGGCACGGATGCGGCCACATCAAATTTCAGATTGCCGTGATGGCGTAGCCGATCAGGCGCAACCCCGACGGCCAGAAACCGCTGCGCCTCGCCGGCCGATTGTGGATAGATCCCGCCAAAGGTATTGAAAGCCGACGCGAACAAAAGACGCAGGCTGCGGTAAAGGCGGAATGAATCGGGGGACAGGCGTCCGTTGACCAAGATGCAGGGAATCCGTCTCCGGCGAACGTCGTCTAGGAATCCGGGCCAGATATCGGTCTCAACGAGGACGATCAGTGCCGGATCGACGGCGTCGATGCACCGGTCGACCGCAAAGGCCACATCGTAGGGAAAATAGAACATTCCGTTGCAAAATAGGGAAAAGCGAGCTTGCGCCATGGCAAAGGCGGATGCGGTCGAAACTGAGAGATACAACGGACGGTCCCCTAGTTCGCGTCGTAAGCTCTGGATGAGACTACCGGCCGAGAGCAGTTCTCCGATCGAGAGGGCATGAATCCACACCGGCTTCCCGGAGGACGGCTTCGATTGAGGATAGGGTTGCCATCCCAAGCGCTTGAACAGGGTGGCACGGCGTTTGGCGGTGAAAAGCCACAACGGAAACAGGATCACGAACAGGCATATCGCGAGCGTGAAGGCCGCACGGTACAGTTTCAGGAGCATCCAGTGGCGCCAGCGACCTTGCAAGACGCCTCTCCTCATCGTGAGGCATTTAGGGGCGCCGCCGCGACTTTCTCCATCACGGCACGCGCGACTTGATCCACGGTCAGGCGCTTCATGCAAGCCCGTTCCTCATAGGCCGTGGTCAAGCATTGCTTCTTGAAGCAGGGACTACAAGAAAGATCGGCTCGGAGCACCACCTGGCGTGGCCCATACGGCCCCGTTCGCCAGGGTGCAGTGGGTCCGAAGAGGGCGACGACAGGCGTTCCGACCGCTGCCGCGAGATGCATGGGGCCGCTGTCCGTCGTCACCACGACTTGCGCGCGCCGGTAGAGAGCCGCCAGTTGATTCAAACTGGTTTTGCCGTCGAGGCGGCGATGGCGGCGCGTTATGAATCTGCCGATCTCATCGAGCGCTGGGCCATCTTGCGGGCCTCCCGTAAAGACGACGCAAATGCCTTCCCCCTCGAGCCGGTCCGCGAGTGCCGCAAACGATCGAGCCTCCCAGAGCTTCGTCGGCCAACGGGCCACGGGATTCATCGCGACCAGGCGATCGTTTTCACGCACACCGCACGCACGCAGCAGGGCTGCGGCCTCGGATTCATGCTGCGCCGACAGGGGGATTTCATAGCGGAGGTCCGCAGCAGGCACTCCAATGCCTTTGAGCAACAGCAGGCTTCTGTCGATGGCATGCTGATCCATGTCCACGGCGGGGATTCGTTCGTTGAGCGCCAGGTAACTGTACTCCGCGTGCTCCATGCCTTGACCGAACCCGGCTTTGCGTATTCCTCGGGCCAGGACCACCCACATGGCGCTCTTGAGGAGGCCTTGGAAATCGATCACCAGATCGTAGCGCGTATCCCTGAGCTCGTGGACGAATCTCAGGAATCCGGAAAGCGCGCGGGAGAACCGGCCGGCACGCAAGTCCTTCAGCCAGGTTTTTCGGCGGGCCACCAACACGCGATTAAGGGCCGGATGGCCGATGACGAGGTCGGCGGCCGATTCTTCCACGAGCCAGGTGATCTGCGCCTCGGGAAAGTGAGCGCGCAGCGACCAGAGTGACGGGAGCGTATGGATGACGTCTCCTATGGCGCTGGTCTTGACGATCAGGATGTTCACTGGTTGGATCAGACCCCCTGACAGCGTGCAGGCCGTAGTGGCGTCATCGATCGAGGCGGCAGGCGTCGAGAGGCGCTTACATCTTCTCGTATAGCGAGCGGATCTTGTCGCGGGTAATCAGCTGCTTCCAATGCTCTCCAAGCGCGTTCTTCCACAACGGTTCAAGCCCAAGCGCCGTATCGATCATCTTGCTCATGCCGGCTTCGTCGATGCCCTTGGTCACGGCCGCCGGCAGGTCGATCCGGTTTTTCCGGATCATCTGCTGGAATTCGCGCACATCCTGCCCGTAGTACTCGTCCAATTGGTTGAAGACGATGCAATTCCCCACGCCGTGTCGCACGCCGAGCACGTATGACAGGCCGTACGACAGCGCATGACAGACACCGACTTGAGAGTAGGCGATGCTCAATCCGCCAAAATAGGACGCCACCA
>JAICVE010000216.1 GCA_025935475.1 Nitrospira sp.
ATTATGTGGGGCAAGCCCGAGAGGGTCTCGAGCGACTGGACGCTGAGCCATCCGGCTAGGTCCACAGCAGCCGTTTTCCAATCTCGCCTTTCAGCGCGCCTTGAGTCCTGCGGTTGCACCCAGGTCTGGGTGGGGAGTACATGACTCATGTGCGACTCAGCTCTTGGTCAACTGCTCTTTTCTTCGTACCATTGCTGTACCTCGGTACCGCCTTGTCTGGTCTCGCCTATGCGCAGGTGCATGAACTGAAACCGTGACAGTGGTCCGGGGGCGGCGGGATCGGATTTCTGGCCAATACCCCTGACGGGATTGCCGAGTTCGCGTTCAACGGGCATGCCGAGTATTTCGTGAGCCGGTCGTTCTCGGTCGGCCCCTTGGCACAATATGCCGGTGTCGGAAACGATTTTCTGTTCGGCTTCTCGGCTCAGGGGAAATATTGGTGGGATCTTCCGGGCACAGACCATCTGGCCAAGCTGGTGCTCCAAGGCGGGATCGGATTCGTTCGCGCGGGGATCGTGGACACGGATAGTGGGACGGCCAACACGTATGGCTCATTCCTCATCCCCATCGGTGTCGGGGTCGACTATGCCGTAACTGAGCGGCTCGCGCTCACAGCGGACTTTTTGCTCAACTTCACCTCGCTCGGCGAAACCGTCCGCACGAGCGGACAGGACTTTGACCTCCACACGAACATCATGCCGGCCTTCTATCTCGGCATTCGTTTCTGACTGAGGGGAACAACAAAAAGGACTGTTTGCGTGAAGAGGGAAGAGGCAGCGACGCATGAACGCCTCGCCGCTGCCCCAGACTATTTGTCATTTCCCCTCGACCAACCTCCCTGATCCCCTCGACCAACCTCCCTGATCAACGAGTCGGCACGACATCGGGCGTTGAGACCTCCATGACATAGCCGGCGTCGTCCATCAGAAGCACCACTTCCTGCCCGGGGTGCAGGCGGTCCAGTTTGTTGAGAGGTGCTCGAAACGGGACTTCCCGTGGCTTGCCATCTTCGGTGATCTTTAGGCGGTCTTTGCCGGCCTTGCCTTGATACACGGCCCGCACCTGCGCATGGGCGCCTTTGATGTGCGCTTTGTTGTTCAGCGCGGATTGGTGGACCGCGTCCGCGCTGGCCAGTTGTGCGTCGACTAGGCGGCCGGATTCATCCGCCATGAACAGGACTTCCGCGCCGACCGGTATCGCCGTCAATTTCCCTTTTGCACGTTCCGCCACCAGAAAGGTCTTGGTCCCCTGATCCGTTTCAATCACCGCTTTATCCAATCCGACGGTGAGGGGCGTGGTCAATTTGCCCCGGATGATCTGGTGGTGCGAGGCTTCATTGGGGTGGTGGTAGTCGACGATCGCATTGTGATCGTTCAACGTGACGACGATCTGATCGCCCGGCTTGAAGGTTTCTCCTCTGTCCGTGGCCATCTTCAACGGCACTGACATCGTCTGGAGATTGCCGATGGCGATCTCCATTTGATCGCCGCGAATGTCTTTGACGCGGCCGGTGACACGCCGGTCTCCGGGTAGGCGGTTCTCGGTCGCCTCGCTCGTGGCCTCTTCTCGAATTGAAGGACCGCGTTGCTCTTTCTGGCGGTCAGACCGTTCTTGTGCGGCGCCAAATCCGTTATCGGCTCGGACTGGAGACACAATGACGGTCATCAACAGTGCGCCCAATGACAGTGTTGTTGCTGTTGCGTAGCGGATGTGATTCATTTGAATGCCCTCCTTGGTACAATGTGTCAATGTTACAAACGACCCGTCTCAACGACGAGGCTCAATCCGACTGGTCAGTGAATAGGAATGAGGCGGGAACGGATGGTCTTTTTAGTCTGCACGTTCACTCGCACGCGCGCGACTAGCTAATGCCCCAGTTTATTCTTTTTGCAACAAGGCGAATGTAGAGGACTATTCAGACAAGAGAAATTCAATGAGAGCTTTCCTCGCCTGAACGGAGTGTTGAATTCGATTCGACATCGTTCAGTCGACTTCGCCGACTGCCTTCGCGACAGCCGGGTTGAGGGCTTTACAGCAACTGCTGCTGGTATTCTTCGGCATGCCGATCGGCCTCCAGTGCCTGCACCGAAGCTTGTTGAGCAAAGTCTCGATAGCGTTGCGTCCGATCCGAGTCCTGGCCCGTCTCCCAGGCAGACCGTTGAGCTTTCCCTTCATAGTATTGAGCGGCCGCCCGAAGGTCCACGGCCTCCTGACGGTAGAGTACCGCCTGGTCACTGAGGTGTTGGTACGTTTCCGCAGGGGGCGTCCTCGCTGACTCCATGAAGCCACTCGCGCAACCGACTGCCATCGATGTGTTCAGGATCAGACTACTCATCAATAGGACATGGGGCTTGACCATGATTGGCCTCCTTTGTTTCCCGTCAAGGAACTGCACTAGGTGTCTCATCAGCGGCTCCTTGTTGAGTCGCTCGGACAGACTCCCGGCACCAATTCTTAGACTCATGCGATGCCTCGTGAAGAGAGCTTCAGAGGGATGCTGGCGTTGGAGCGGCGGAGACTGGAGAATCGGTCGCGCTTGGAAGGACCAGGAAACGCGAGGGATGGGGCAGCCAACGGGGCTGAAACGTCGTTGGTCCACACTGCGCGTGAATGGGCAGCGTAGTCAACCGGTATTATTTTGACTCTTTCTTCGCAACTCCACCAAGGGGATTGTCATCTTCTCGCGACCGGGGTATCGTCCGGGTCACCGGCAAGGAGGTCGCTGATGTGGCTGAAGATCCTGGCACTGCTATCCCTGTGCTGCTTGTGGCCGATCGTTGGACTTGCGCAGCTTCCCAAGGACCCGCTTGCCCAGGAGACGTTACGAGGATTGCCTGGTGTACGGCTGATCGTCGAGAAGATCGATGCTGAGGTAGAGCGGGACGGGCTGACGACGGACCTCGTCCGGACGACTGCCGAAACCCGTCTGCGGGCGGCAGGCATTCATCTGTTGAGTCAAGACGAGGTCACCATGACGCAAGGCCGTCCGACAATTCAGATCCTGGTCCAAACGGCACGCTCGGACTCCCTGTACGCCTACTGCATCGAAGTCTCGGTCTGGCAGGAGATGGTGCAGATACACAGACAGACCAGCCTACCGGTCTGGGTTCGCTCATGGGTGACTGAGAGCGTGGTCGGCATCAAGTCTCGCAAGAACATCCATGTCCTCAAGACCACTGTCGAAGACCTGGTCGACTCGTTCATCCACGCCTATGTGGCCGTGAATCCAAAGTAGGCTGTGGGAGGTTCGGATGGATCTGTCCAAATCCACATTATACTGCTTGACTGCCATACTCATTGCGCCCAGTGTGAACGTCCAGGTGTAAAGCTCCGCTGACTGTCTTATCCCTCGCGCTTCCTCTCTCTTTCGTGGGCGTGACCGATTCTCCAGTCTCCGCCGCTCCAACGCCAGACATTCTCCTCAACAGTCATTGGTATTGTCTCGGAGGATGAGCCCTGGAGCCAACTCATGCACTGTCTTCGTTGTCATGGTCTGATGGTGTCCATCCGGTTGGAGGATGCGGGAGGCTCGTCGCTCCGGTTCTCCGGCTGGCAATGCCTGATGTGTGATGAGGTGATCGACTCGGTGGTCACCGCAAATCGAAAAGACCTCCACGGACAGCCGCGGAGCCGGAGTCGCCCTCGATACGGCGTGTACCAGGGAAAGGGATTTATATCATGACGGTACAGCGCACAGCGAAAAGGCCTGTCTGGTCCATCGTGTTGGCCGGCGGGGAGGGAGAGCGAGTCAAGCCCTTCGTCCTCCGATGGCTCGGCCGTCACCAGCCAAAACAGTACTGCACGTTCGTCGGAAAGCGGTCGATGTTTCAACACACGGTGGAACGTGCGACCACGCTCACATCGCCCGAGCGGACCATCGTCGTGGCGGCTTGCCACCATCACAGCGAGGTCGTTTCCCAGTTGCGCGGACGTCCGATCGGTAAACTGTTCCTGCAACCGGCCAATTGCGATACGGCGGCGGGCATCTTCCTGCCGCTCGCCTATCTGCGCGCTCGCGATCCCCAGGCCATCGTCGTGATCCTTCCCTCGGATCATTTTATACATCCGGAGTACCCCTTTCTTGAGACAGTCCGCCAGGCCATGGTCTCGGCCGACGCGATGCCGGCGCGGATGCTCCTGTTGGGGGTCCAGCCTGATGGGGTAGAGACGGACTACGGATGGATTCAGCGAGGCCTGCCGCTCGACGGCTCGCCGGACTATCCAGTCCATGCTGTGTCGTCATTTCTCGAAAAACCTGCAGCGGCGCAAGCCGATGCTGCGCTTCGAACGGGAGGTCTGTGGAACACGCTTGTCCTCACGGCGACGGTGGAATCGCTGTGGCAAGCCGGATGCACCTGTTTCCCCGACATGATGGCCCTGTTTGAGCGACTAATGCCGGCCTGGGACACCCCGGTCGAAGGCTCGTTGTTGGCGGCAGCCTATCGCAAGATGCCGGTCTATAATTTTTCTTCTCACCTTCTCCAGCGTCTGCCGGAGCAGGTGGCGGTAATCGAGTTGACTGGTGTGCTGTGGAGCGACTGGGGCAAACCGGAACGAATAGCCGATACGATCCGCCGTATCGGCAAGACGCCGACGTTTCCCCTGCACTGCCTCGACCAATCCTATAGACCGCACCTGGTTGCGCAGACGGCCGAGTAGGTGACTGCACCAACTCTTCAAGCTACCATTCAGGAGATCGACGTAACTGTTTGAGAATCCAAGCCTCCGAACCATTTGTCATACGGTAGCGACCTGGGGTAGCGTATGTGGTTGTGGAACATTCCTTCGTCTGTCCCTTTTGCGGCGCGGAGATCTCGATGGTCCTGGACCCTTCGGTCCACCGTCACAGCTACGTCGAAGACTGTGAGGTGTGCTGCAATCCTCTCGAGATCCGTTATACCGTCGAAGACGATGCCCTCGTCGACTTCGAGGCCAAGAGCGCAGAATAGGGCCAATTCTCACGGACATCGCCATCCGCAGGTGCGTTCAGTATCGGCAGTAGGAACCCACACTGGTGACAGAAAACGAGGACATCAAGACCTCCTGGTCAGCCATGTATGGAGAATATCGGCAGGCACTAGCTCAATGAGTAGCGAGGCGAGTAGCTAGACGCCGTTGGGTGAGCACGTCCATGCAGCAGTTTACAATTTCGGCTTCGTGGCAGCTGAGCGATACCCCGTTGGAAAAGAACCTATACAGGACTTCTGACGCAACGATGAATTCTCGTACCTCTTTGTTGATTCGCAAGGGCACCTTTCTCCCGTTGAACGGGCTGTGTGGTCATGGACGCGACGTTCCATCGAGGCGGACCTCATGCTGTCACCGCGGGTCGTCCAGTTCTCGCCTGACCGCTGTCATCGATTGAACTGGCCCTGAAAACTCCGCTTCGCGAGCCATCTTGCCCGCCGAACGGAGCTCGATTTCAGCCGAGAGATCCGGCTGCTCCTGTAAGGCACTGCTCACCTGTTCCGTCGTCCTGTCGCTGCATG
>JAICVE010000118.1 GCA_025935475.1 Nitrospira sp.
GACCTCGATGCCGACTCTCCCTTACGTTCCGAGGGCCGTACCATCCACGCAACCGCCGATCATGTCAGTATTCGACACCATCGATACGACACCATCCGGTTCCAGGACTTTGTTCAGGCCCTGGGAACGCATGGTCTCTCCGCCCAGTCGTCAAGGTCGCTGCCTCCCCCACTGGCTATTAATGGACCTCCTCCCGCCCCGGACGAACCGGTGACGTTGAGGGGACTGTTCAGGCACCTGGACCAGCAACTGGGCCAGACGACGCTCGTCATTGCGGACGTCGGAGAGGCGTTATTCGCCGCCGCAGATCTCCACGTGCATCGTCGGTTTGAATTTCTCTCGCCGGCGTACTACACATCGATGGGGTTCGCCGTGCCTGCATCAATCGGCGCCTCCTTCGCTGACCCAACGCTTCGTCCCATCGTCTTGGTCGGCGATGGCGCGTTTCAGATGACGGGATCGGAACTCTCGACTGCAGTGCGCTATAAGCAGACACCGATCGTGATTGTGCTGAACAATCGGGGATATTCGACCGAACGTGAAATCCTCGAAGGACCCTTCAACGACCTTCACAACTGGCACTACGAACGGATTTGCGATTTGATCGGTGGAGGCATCGGCATCGTGATCCGAACGCAGCAGCAATTTGAGCAGACGTTGGCGAAAGCCTTGGCCGATTCCGGTCAGATGTACGTCCTGAACGTGCTGCTGGACCCGGCTGACCGGTCGCCGGGCATGATCCGTCTGGCTCATCGCCTGGCCAAACGTCTTTCCACCGACCGCCCATAACCCCTGGCCTGTATCCCAATTCGCCCATGTAGGAGTGAAGGTTTTTCCCATCACTTTTTCTGCCTCGACCCAGCCGCCTATCAAGGGCTGGACCTACAATTTCGAAAAAGTACTTAGTGGCACGCCATGTGCATTCTCAGGGTTCCAGCCTGGCATACCACGCACGCACCTCTTAGGCTCAATGAGCGTCGGATCCTCCGTCGCGTCGGCTCGAGCGGGGTGGCCGATCTTCGCCCTTGGTGATGATGCAGAAACCGGTCACGGCATACACAGTGACAAAGTGGCTCGCGGAGCCTTCTATGCCGCATTACGTCGTGTTTGTCGACCTGGACGGTACCCTGTTGAATACCGGCACCGCCTCATGGGAAGCCGCAGCTCCGGCGTTGCAGGCGTTACGCACCTACGCCATTCCGCTCATTCTGGTGTCGAGCAAGACCAGAGCCGAGCTTGAGCCGCTTCGACGACGGCTGCAGCATCAGGACCCTTTCATTGCCGAGAACGGCGCCGCCGTCTTCGTACCGCAGGGATTGTTCACCTTTCCCCTAGAACGTGCGCGCACGAAAGCCTCGTACGACGTGATCGAGCTGGGGATGCCCTATCAGATGTTGCGCGATGTGCTCAAACAGATCGAAGACGCCGTCGAAACGCCGCTCCATGGTTTCGGCGACCTGTCTGTCGATGACATCATGCAGGTCACCGGTCTGTCCCGTGCCGATGCGACGTTGGCCACGATGCGGGAGTATGACGAACCGTTTCTACTCCAAGGGCCGCAAACGCTGGTGGAAGAAGTCTGCCGGCAGATCGTCACTCGAGGGTTGCGGTGGACGAAGACCGGAGGGCTCTTTCATCTGACTGGAGATAATGACAAAGGAGAGGCCGCTGAAATCCTGATGCGCTGCTATCAGCGCGAACAACGACTGACGTTTCAGTCGCGTCGGGTCGAAAGTGTTGGGATCGGGGAAAGCATCGCTGATGTTCCACTGCTGGCAGTCGTCGACCATCCCATTCTCGTGCAGAGGCCCGACGGCTCCTTTGATACGGATGTCCTTCTCCCTCGGCTCGTGCGTACCAGGGGCATCGGAGCCGCAGGGTGGAACGACGCAATGCTGCGGCTGCTGAGACATAGCTTCCCTGGAGAAATGGGGTTGGCAGGCTGAATACGCTCTCAATTGAGAGCCAGCTAACTTTTTTGGGGAGCTCCCTTCGAAGCAAAGACCGTCGCGTCACAGGCCACATACTTGATCTGCTTCATGGGTACGATGATCACTTCTTTCGCCGAATCCACCTCGAGCACCTCCATATCGTCGCTGATGGTATGCCTGATCGCATCCTTCACGACCAGTTCTTGATTATCGACGAACACGATCTTCACCCAATATTGCACGATGGCCTTCTCCTTGTTAGAAACCTGTTCCCAGCTCGTGTGATCGCTGCGCAGCGGCCTCGACCGCCGATAGCAATGCGGTTCGCAAACCGCCACGCTCCAACTCATATAGACCGGCAATCGACGTGCCGCCCGGTGAGGCCACGCGGTCTTTGAGGACGCCGGGGTGCTCCTGAGAACTCAACACAAGGCGTGCCGCCCCGGAAACCGTTTGCGCGGCCAAGAGTTGCGCCGTCTCACGGGGTAATCCCATTTTCACGCCGCCGTCCGCCAATGCCTCGATCAGGACATAGACATAGGCGGGTCCGCTTCCACTCAACCCGGTCACCGCATCCAGCCAGCGCTCTTCCACTTTGACCACCTGCCCGATCGATTCGAACAAGGTCCAAGCCGACGCGGCATCGCGCGGGGGCAACCCCTCTTCGTAGGCCACGGCGGTCACACCTTCTCTGACCAGAGAAGGCGTGTTCGGCATCGAACGAATAATCCTGTGGACCCCGGGCAGACCGCGGGCAATCCGAGCGATCGGATAGCCGGCTGCGACCGAGACGATCAAGGTGTCAGCACCTACTGCTCCGGCGATTTCGACCAGGACGTCGTCAAGGATTTGCGGTTCCACCGCAAGAACCAGGATGTCAGCCTCCTGTGCCACAGCCGGATTACTGGCAAACGTTTGGATATTATAGGTCTGATGAAGCCAGCTCAGCCGCGACTCATCGATGTCTGACGCGAGGAGTTGGGCCGGAAGCACCCGCTCGGCATGCAGCAGACCTGCGATCAGCGCTTGAGCCATGTTCCCCGCGCCGATAAAACCTATCGTGCAGTCCGACAGCATGCGGGCGATTATACTGTCGGCCTCCAAAGCGCTTCAATGTGGAACTTGCCGATATCGATGGCTGTTCGGTAGAGTGATACCCATCGATTCTCAGCATTTATCACTACAAATCATATGGATCATCGCTCGATGATGGGAGGCACTCATGAAGCAGTTGGCGCTCTCGGGTCTCGCGCTCCTCGTACTGCTCGTCTCACCCAGTTGGGCCCGTCAAGAATCGCTGACACCGGAGGAAAAACAGAAGCTTGAAAAGATCGACAAGGTGCTGATCGAAGTCATCGCCTTGTCCGACAAGGAATCGACGGATGCCGGTCCCTTTCGAGAGGTTGTCAGCAAACGTCTGCAGGAATTCGGTTATACGGTCGTGACCGATCCGGCTCAGCCTCACGATGTGACGTTCAACGTCAAGTGCGAACAGCACAAAATCTGGGAAGGCACGACCAAAATGGGCAGTGATGCGGACCTTCCCGATTCTCCCTCACGGCTCTGGAAGGGGCCGGCCTGCCAGCTTTCCTATCTCTTGGACGGCAAGAGGATGGCGTGGCGGAAAGAGGTCCGGACCGATTTTGCGGACGCACAACAGGCAGCCGAAGCCGCCCATGCCGGAGATCCGTCTGACTACGCGATGAGCAAGTTGAAGGAACGGTTGGAGGACTATGACTTCCCCGCGCTGATCACGGCCGAGTGGGGGCAAGAAGAACGCCTGTTCAAAGTATATGATAATCCCGCTACGCCGACGGCCAGGAAAGTGCGACTGATTGGATTATTCGGCTACCTCTTCGAGGCCAGAGCCGTCCCTCGTCTGGTGACTGCACTCAAAGGCGACGACATTGAAATGGCGAAGGCGTCGGCGCTGGCACTCGGCAACATCGGGCAGAAAGACACGGTTCCCGTCCTCATCGACACGATGAAGAACGGGAAACCTGAGTTGCGGCCGTCGGCCGCCAAAGCGTTGGGTGTCCTTGGAGCGCTGCATGGCGATTTTACGATCGTCGACCCCCTGCTCGAAACATTGAAGACGGACGACGTCGCATTGAAAACCGAGGTCGCCTGGGCCCTGGGCAAATTGCCCGATCGAAAGGCGTACGAACCTCTCTATGCGTTACAGAAATCGCTACATCAGGTCCGCGACAACGACGCCGATCCCCAACTGGTCAAATTGAAGGAAGCCGTCAACTGGAGTATCAAGCAGATCGACACATGGGAGTATCTGCAGTAGGACACCCGTGAGCCCGATCGTTCGCCGAGCACGTATGCTGAAGCCGATTGTGTGTCTCATCGGATGCACGATTTCGGCGATTACCTGGTTCCCAGCCGGACCTGGCTGGACGCAAACCATCGGAGACGAAGCGGAGCTCGACCGGCTGCGGGTGAAGGCGGAAGATGCCATAGCGAACGACGACCCTGAGGGCGCCGCCATGGCGATGGGCCGTGCGGCGATGATGGCCAAACGGCTGAGCCTGGTGAATCGAAACGACGGCACGTCGGCGCGCCTCTATCAAGGCGCCGAATCGCTGTTTCGTTCCCAGGAACACGGCTATCGTGCCATGGCCTTGTTCAGGCGGGCGGGCGGGCAACTGCCGGCATCCTCAGGGGTCTGCGGCAGCCTGGCATTGGCGCAAGGCAGCGTCCAGCACGCCCTCTCTGATCTGGCCACGGGGGACTCTCCGCCGGAGGCATTGATGGGGCGGGCGAAGCACTGGCGCGAGACCGCGGACGACTGGGTCACGGTCGTGGCAGCCATGATCGTCGACTATCAATGTCCGTGACGGCTAATCCTCCTCAGGGTTGATGATGTGGAGGCCTGCCGTTTTGCTCGCAGTCAACAGCTGCGTATCGGCACTCACCACGGTGAGGCGAAGCGGCTTCAGCTCAAGGGCTAGGGCCAAATGCAGCACTTGCTGTGTCCGCAGTCCCGGGTATTCCATCATCAGCTCTTTCGTCGAAAGATAGGTCTCCATCGTCGGCACGATGAATTGAAACAGTCCTTCCGCCGATTCCCGCTCGAATTTATGAATGACCGAGTAGCAATCATCTCTAGTCAGTTCGCCTTGCTGTGCTCGATTCGAAAACGCGGAATATAGCTCGGTAACGGTCCAGGTCGGGAGAATGGCGACCTTACCGCGCTTCACCATTAACTTGTTCACGATCCTGGTCCCGCGTTCCATGCTGTAGCGTTTGACGAGCGCCGTCGAGTCGAAATAGTAATAGGGCATGGATCAGGCCCTCCCTTTGAGAATCACCGCGGCCAACGGCCCCGGCATTTTCGAGAGCCGATCTTGCAGCTCATCCAGCGGGACCTCCTCGTACCCCTCCCGCCGCAGCTTGTCCGCCAAATTTCCTGTATTAAAGCCGGCCGTATCGTTCTTCAACCGCTCGTTCAGCCGCCGCTTGGCGAGCCGACTCGGGACTCGTTGTTGCGTTGCCGTCAATCCCCTGCCGCGGCTCCGCGGCGCACGCCCACCCTGTTTCAGTCTGCTCATGCGAGTGCTCTCCCCTCCTTGAAATGGTTATTGAGTTACTGCCGCCGGTTTCCCTTTCACTCCTTCGCGCGGGCATCCCGCCGGACGGATCGCCTCGGCCGGCAGTTCCGATTCGCCATAGACGTGAGCGGCGATCGCCTTGGCGACGTCCGTCGACAAATCCTGCTGCATCACTCTGATCACTTTCGCGGTCGCTTCCCGCTCGGACAAGTGGCCTTCTTTGCCGCCTTTTGAGATCGCTCCGACGATCTGCTGTTCGGACAAATTCACCACCTCAAAATCGCTGCACCATCGCACGTATGTGAACTGGGGATCGCGCACATCGATCGGCCAGACTCGAACCATTCCCCGGATTAGCAATTCCGGATGGGTATGCGGGTCGACGGCGCCCGCCTCCGTTCCTGACGACATGGTCGCGACTCGGAGGCCTTCCCTGATCAACCCTTCCGTCAAGGCCCGCTCTGCCGGTTCCACATGGTCGCCAGTGACGCTGACCGCCAGCACGAAATTCGACGAGAGGTACTCATCCAGTTCACGGCTCAGATCCTGGACGCGATAATCCGCAGCCGTCCCTTGCCCGCTGGCGCGGATCACGCGGAGATCCGCATTATAGGTTTCGCGCAGGACGAGGTTGCGGGTGGCCCGTCTGAGTGCACGAACCTTGGCGAGCTTATCCGACGTTTGATGAGCCTCTGCGACATCTGAGTGAATGGTGTGATCCAGATCGGCCAACCGCTCCATCAATGCCGTTTCGGCATGAGCCCGCTGCATTCCTCCCAACGCATAGTGGAGGTTTTTTTTCGCATCGTACCACCGGTCGACGATCGTGGCGTTTTCCAGCACCTTGTCGGTGGACACGCGCGTCAGTTGATCGAGCGCGAGCCGCCGCTCGTCGTGGCTCGTTCCCCGCTGCTCCACGACCAGATAGGACTCCCAATCCTTGGATTGGGCCGACACCTCCGCCTTGAAAATGCGCGCGAGGGCCGCATAGGCACGGTCTTCGGCCGCAGCACGATTGTCGGCCTGCCCCACGCCCGTGAGGTATTGTGCGGAGGGATAGTCGGGACTGACGCCGTCGATCCAGGCCGGCTTCGACTGACCGAATGCACATCCGACGAGAAGCACTATGCCCAGCACAGCGACCATCCGGCCGTACGCGCTGATACGCCCACGGTTCATTGCATCACCCGTTGAATGACGACTGCCGTTTCCCCGGCACGAAGTGAGAGCATTTTTGTCGAGCCACCTGTCCCATTCGCCGCTGTGCCCACTCGATAGTCGCCGGGAGACACCCATGTGCGCGCCAGGTGAATTTCGTCGGGCAAGGTGCGCCAGCAACGCTTGTCAGACTCTTCGGAAGCCACCGCAAAGCCTTTGGTCAACAGACCAACCGCTAGTCCCACCCAAGGGCCGGCATCTCCTCCGACCGCGTGTTGAGCGCCCCGCGTTGCGCCTTCAGCCAGGCTGTACTTAAACGCCGCCCGCGCCACTGCCTTGACCGCGATCCCAGCGATTCGTTCCGAGAGGGTCTTGTCCGCCAAGGCGGTGACGTTCTGCGCCAGCTCGGTCCGCACCATGACTGGCGCTCCCCGTTCCGGGGTAAGGCTCAGCGTGTCGACGGGGACCTGCGTCTTTTGCGGGACGAGTTTCGGCAGGGCCACACGCACGACCCGGCCGTTCAGACCATACAGCACACTGTCGGCCGCCCGATGTTGCTGGCGATTTCCTGAACTAAACCCGCGGTTGAGGAGCACCAGTTGGAGCGCATCCATGCTGATCGGCAGGTCGAGAAACTGATCCTCCTTGGTCGGCGCGCGCCCATTATAGCTGATCACAAGCACTTGGGCGAGGTGTTGCTGCTCCTCAACGCTCTTCCAGGTTGTGTCCTGGAACACCTGCTGATACTCGGTGAATTCTTGGCTCAGATGCAGGGCATCGGACGTGCGGAGTAAGTCGGCACGCAGCTGCGCCGGCACGCCGGTCCGTGACCAGGCACGCGAGGCCTCGAAGGTTTCATAGGCTTTGCGATAGGCAATAAAGGCATTGTTCAAGTCACCGGCGCTTTCATAGAGGATGCCGCTCAGATAGCGCGCGAATCCGTCGTCATGGTACGCCGCCTTGTCCTTCGTGCGATCGGTCAGGACATTCAACCGGTGATCGATACGCCTCGCCTCGACCAGCGCGTCCTGCCACCGGTTCAAGGAGGCGTAATTCAACGCTTTGAGCACGTTGATCATGACCTGCTCATACGGCTCCCCTTCATAGGGCAGGCTATTGTCGTTGGTCACGAAGGCCAACGATTCGGTGCGCACGGTCCTGGTATACAGACGGTCCACTTCATCTTCCGCCTGTTCCAGCACTTCGTTGCTCCGCTCGTACTCCCCCGCGAGTTGGAGCGTCATGCCGCGATCCATTCCATACAGCACGCGGCTCTTTGCACCATACTCCTCCTCGGCCTTCTGGATGACCGCATCCGCCTGCCGGTAATCGTTCTCGAGGAGGCTCTTATCGACCATGACGTAGCGGGCGCCTGAGGATCCACAGCCGGTCAGGGTCAGA
>JAICVE010000176.1 GCA_025935475.1 Nitrospira sp.
GCACGTCTTTGACGCCGGCGATGCCGCTCATGATCGCCTGCACCTGCTCCGCCGTTTTGCGCAACTGGTCCAAGTCCTCTCCGAGGATTTTGACTGTGGCTTCCGACCGCACCCCCGACAACAGTTCATCGACGCGCTGTTGAATCGGCTGGCTCAGCAGAAAATTCGCGCCCGGCACGCGCTCGATCCGCCGGCGGATCGCATCATCCAGTTCAGGCTTCGTGTTGGCGGTCTTCCATTCCTCCATCGGCTTCAATGAGACGACCGGATCGCTGGCGTTGGGCTCCTGGGGATCATTGCCGAGCTCTGAGCGTCCGATTTTCGAGACCACCATCCGGACCTCTGGAAACTCCATGACGGCGCGCTGCATCTCCATTTCGATCTCGATGGATTTCTCGAGCGAAATGCTGGGAAGCCGGATCGTCTGCGGCGTGATTGCCGCCTCGTTGAGAATGGGGATGAATTCGCCGCCGAGAAACGGAAAGAGTGCAAGGCTGGCGCCCAACATGGCCACCGCCGCGGACAATACGATCCGCCGGTGGGTCAATGCCCAGGACAGAGATGGGGCGTACCCCTGCTTGGCCTTCCGCAGCAGCCACGGATCTTCTTCGGTGCCCCTGGTCAGAGCCATCGAACACAGAGCAGGCGACAGCGTGAGCGATAGCAGCAACGAGACCAGCAGGGCGATCATGATGGTGTAAGCGAGCGGCTTGAACATCTTCCCTTCCATGCCTTGCAGAGACAGGATGGGCAGAAACACCAGAATGATGATTAGAATGCCGAACAGGACCGGCTGGGCGACTTCTTTTGCGGCCGTGAGCACGATGGAACGTCGGCTGACGGACGAACCCGACGGATGTTCGCTCAGGTGGCGATACACGTTTTCGACGACCACGACGGATCCATCCACCATCATGCCAATCGCAATCACCAAGCCGCCTAAAGACATGAGATTGGCCGTCAAGCCAACCTGATCCATGACGATGAACGTCGCCAACGGGGCGACCACGAGGGTAGCCGTGACGATCAGCGCGCTCCTGACATTGCCCAGGAACAGGAACAACACGACAATGACGAGCACGATGCCCTCGAGCAGGGCCTTGTAGACCGTGTGAAGGGCCGCGACGATCAGTTCAAGGCGGTCGTAGAACGGCATGATGCGGAGACCGGCAGGAAGGAGTTTCTGGTCATGAATCTCCTCAATCTTGTCCTTCACGGCCTGCACGACTTCTCGGGCGTTGCCTCCGCGCAGCATCAGGATGATGCCGGCAACCACTTCACGCTGCCCGTTCAAGACCGCCGCGCCGTGCCGCACCGCATGGCCGATCTGCACCTCGGCCACGTCCCTCACATAGACCGGCGTGCCGCGCGCCTCTTTGACGACGATGTTCTCGATGTCTTGGAGGGTCTTGATGAGGCCGATGCCTCGGACGATGTATTTTTCAGGGCCTTTTTCGAGAATGTTGCCGCCGGCATTGGCGTTGTTGTTCGCCACAGCGGCGAAGACCTCATGAAGGGCGAGGTCGTATTTGCGGAGCAGCCCCGGGTCCACCATCACCTGGTACTGTTTCACGAACCCGCCGATCGAGTTGACGTCCACTACATCCGGCAGGCCCTTGAGGAGGGGACGGATCACCCAGTCCTCCAGCGTCCGTCGCTCCATCAACTCCGTCTCCGTGAGCTGGTAGTCGGGATCGTTGTCGTGCGGACCTTCAAGATAGAACTGAAACACCTCGCCGAGTCCCGGCGAATTGGGCACGAGTTCCGACCGGGCGCCTGGCGGCAAACTGTCCTGCACTTCCAAGACACGCTCCAGCACGAGCTGACGCGCCAGATAGATGTCGACGTCGTCACGGAACACCACGGTGATCATCGACAAGCCGACTTTCGACAAGGACCGGATGTCGGTCAAGCCGGGGGCGCCGGTCAACTGGAGCTCCAGCGGAAAGGTCACGAAGCGCTCAATTTCGGCAGGAGACAGTCCTTGAACCTCCGTCACAACCTGGACAAGGACGGTCGTGACGTCCGGAAAGGCATCGATCGCGATCGTGCGGAACGAATAGATGCCCGCAACCGCGATGAGGCAGGCCAAGGCGATAACCAACACACGCTGGCGCAGCGCTAGTTCGAGAAAGGAAGACATGAGCTAGATTTGGTCGGACAGCAGTTCGGACTTCAGTACGTACGCGCCCTTCACGACGACCGGTTCTCCTTCCTGAAGTCCGTCGAGGATCTTGATCATCTCTCCGTTGCCTTCGCCCAGCGTGACGTCGCGTGCCTCGAATGTCTGCGCATCCCGTTGCACAAAGACGAACCTGCGGTCGCGCTCCCGGTGCACTGCGCCTTCCGGCACTATCAGTACGCCAAGCTCAGGCAGCGAATGCACCCTGATCGTCGCGTACATCTCGGGTTTGAGTTTCCGGTGCGGGTTGGGCAGTTCCAAGCGCAGGTTCATCGTCCGTGTGGCCACATCCAGCACGTCGCCGACGTACGTGACCTTCCCATGGAAGACTTCGCCGGGATACGCTGTCACCAGCACCTCCACGAGCTGGTCCACGCCAGACTTATCTGTGCCCGCATCGGCCCGTATGAAGGTGATGTCTTTCTCCGGGATGTTGGCCAGCACCCAGACTTTCGAGAGATCAGCGACCGTAAAGAGCTTCTCCGTAACCTCGACGACCTCTCCCTTGGTCAGATTGCGCGCGATCACCCGGCCGTCAAATGGAGCGGTAATGGGCACATAGGACACAATCTTCTGCTCACGGTTGAGTTTGGCGATCTGTTCGTCGCTCATGCCCAGCAGTCGTAAACGGTCTTCGGCTTCGCGTTTCTCCGCGCGCAAGCTGAGCATTTCACCCTGGCGCCGCTGGGCCTCGGCAAGGCCGATCACCTTTTCCCTGAGGAGCATGGTCGCACGCTCGGACGCCCGTTCCGCGACGTAGAGTTTTGCGATGGCTTTGAGATACGACGACTGCGCCATGCCGAGCTCGCTGCTGTTCAGGATGGCCAAGAGATCGCCGGTTTTGACTTGCTGGCCGAGATCGGCGTAGACGTCGAGGACGCGGCCTCGCACAAGCGCCGTAATGTCGGCGGTCGCATGGCTGTCCGGGACCACGGTAGCGGGAAAATCCCGATGCAACTTAAACTCGCCGCGCACGGCAGGCTCGACCACGATGGCGCCGCTCCGGATCTCTTCGGCGGTCAGCGTCACGATGCCGGTCTCGTGCGGCTTTCCGGCCGGCTTTGCTGCTGGTGATTCTTGGGCCGCGCTGTTACAGCCCGCCGTGAGTAGGACCACGGCGAGGAAGAGAGGAGGTACGGATCCAGACGAAGTCATACGGGTCCTTCCATTCAGGCACATATACTGCCTACTGCTGATCTTGTGCATGGCCTGGTCGATGCCTCACAGCACGCCGCCGACCGCCCGTTCGAGCCGTGACAGTGCCACGGACAGCTCAAAGCGTGCCTGTGCATAGTCAAAGAGCACTTGGCGCTGGACGCGCTGGGCATCCAGCACTTCCAACAGGCTCGCGGCGCCTTGCTGGAAACTGAACTTGGCGATCCTCAGCGCTTCCTCCGCCTGCTTCAATAGTCCCTTCTCCAACACTTCGATGAGCTTTGCGGTGGTCTGCGCATCCTGATAGTACTGATTGATCTGTCTCAACAGCTCATTCCGTGTGCGGAGCAATTCGGCTTCTTCCTTGCGCTTGGCGCCCAATGAACCGGCGATTTCACCCTGCCGCTGGTACCACAAGGGTGCGGGGACGCTCACGCCCATATCGAACCCTTCCCGGCCATACTCACGAGCGTAGCTGGTGTTCAGGCTGACGTTCGGCACGCGGTTCTGCCGCTCAAATTCAATGGTGCGGTCGGCTTGATCGATCGACTTGGCTAAACGCTGAATCGAAGGATGCTCTTGCATCGAGCGCGCCGTCAGGCGGTTGAGGTCCAAACTGGACGGGAAGACCAGAAAATCGCCGTTCACGGCGTAACTCGGGCCGAGGGCACCGGCGGTCAACGTATCGAGAATGACCCGGTTGACGCGAACCGTATTGTCGCTCCGGGTGACGGCTTGATTGGCTTTCAACACTTCCACCTCGGCTTTGATTAGATCGAATTGAGGGGCTTCACCGAGGCGGACCCTGTGACTGACGACGCGACGCACATCTTCGACAATGCTCAGGTTATTTCTTGCCAGTTCCAGGTCGCGCTGCGCCAGGAGAAGGTCATAGAAGGCGACCTTGACGTCCGAGGTCAGGTTCAAGCGGGTTTCGATCAATCCGACCGAGGTGCTGGCAAGCCCAGCGTCGGCCGCGCGTTGACGGGCGGCCCGTTTGGCGGGCCATTCGAGCGGCTGACTAAAGCCGGCCATGTATTCGGTGGCCGATGTTGGGATCTCAGTGGTCAGCGGACCGCCATCCCTCAAATACCCTTTGCCGCTATCTCCATGGATGGTCGGATTGGGATAGGCACCGGCCGCCGTGCGTTGGCCGGTGCTTTGATCGATTGCCGCCATCGCGCCCGCGATCATTGGATTGCGCTCGATGGCCAAGCCGATGATGTCGTGAAGCGCAAAGGTGCGGGACGTTGTATCCGCCTGTGCGCTGCCTCCGAATGGGACAAGGAGAACAGTGAATATGACAGTCGCAATCAATGGTTTCATAGCAAGCCTCGCGCATGCTCCTGACGGAGCAGTGATGTCTGTGAAGATCCGAAGAGCCGTCGGTGTGTGTTACCGAAGAGCCGGGGGCCGGAACCAATCCGAGGCGAAGTCTGTCCGCGGACAGGAAGTGGTATCCAGAATACAGGTCCGCGCGAGATGAATGATCCGAAATCCTTCTCCCTGAGCCAGGGCCAATTCTTCGAGCTCGCCTTCTCCTGGATCGGTTTCCGTCTGGCCGTCTGGCGAGCCTGGCAGTTGATCGTGCGCATGTACCGGGCTGGTGGACCATTGGCGCAAGCAATCATCGGCGCACGCCGTGCCCATGAGCTGCACCGCGCAAACCGTGAGGAGAAGAAGAAAAAAACTCTGCCCAAAGGTGCGAAACATGCTGCCTTGCCTCGAAGAAAGTCGGGACACCGTACCATGAGAGATACCCCATCCGCAATTCGTTCCTCTCCTGGGGCAGGCACAGAGCAGAAGTGGCTGACAGAGCGCGGATATTTCAACCATCCCATGCCCACATGGCCCTTCCATACTGGGGGTATCCCGAGTCGTTGCGGATCCGAAGCTGCCGCTATGGTAGAGGTTCGTGTTGCTGGCTGCTGAATGGACGCATTGTCAAAACCCAAGACAATTTGATCCGTGTCTTCCCCCATTAACCCTTTACATTCCCGTGTTCTCTCATGAATATTCGCCTATTCGGCGGGACGATGGTACGGTCCGCCTTTTGCGAGATTTTATCCGAAAGGGCTTTGAGGTAGCCCACAATCACGAGCTTGAAAGGAGCGAATCTATGACCTGGACACGAACACTCGGACGAAGTGCATTGGCAGTGATGCTGATTGGTGCGGGGGCAAGCGCTGCGCTTGCCGACCAGCAGAAGAGCAACCAAGGGGTGGGGAAAGGTGAAACATCTCAGCAGAAAAGTCAGCAGGGCCTCGGCGTCGAGGGCGGAGGTTCGTCCAATGTCATTCTCGGCGGTCCCGAAATCATCATCGGGTCCATCGAGAACATTGACGGCGATGAGTATGCCGTCAAAGGTGACAAGGGACAGTCGATAAAGCTGCGACTGACGAAGGACACGAATATCGTCTGCGCGGGAGGGGAAGGCGCCAAGATGTCGACGGGACGGCAGAATACGAAAGAACGTAATGAGATTCCCATTTCACCCGCGTCCGAAGGTGAAATGAAGAGTCATGATCCGGCGAAGGCTCAGGAGCAACTGCAGGCCTTGAACGATCCGAACCGCCAACAGGCGGAACATCAAATGCCGCCGCCATCCAAAGATCCTTCGCAACTGAAAGACGTGGTGGGATCGACCGATCAGGCGGCGAATCAAGACGTGGCGCGCGGGTCGGGCTTCGCGGTGGGCGGATCCCAAGAGTGCCAGTTCAAAGCAGGAGATCGAGTCAGAATTGAAGCGTCGGATATGGGAACGATGACGACGATTAAATCGCTGGGCGAACAATCGTCCGGATCGAAGATTGCGGGCAAGGGCGAGGGCCAGTAA
>JAICVE010000227.1 GCA_025935475.1 Nitrospira sp.
GTCTGTCCGAAGTCACGCGCCCAGGACGTGAAACGGATCGTCGATATTCTCAAACAGCAGGGCGCTCCGGAGCATCTGGAGCATCTGACCGTCCATCGGCCCTGGGGCTCTTACACGGTCCTCGAAGAAGGGCCGGGGTACAAGGTAAAGCGGGTCACGGTCAACGCCGGCGGCCGGCTGTCGTTACAACTCCACCACAAGCGCAGCGAACATTGGGTCGTCATCGGTGGCACCGCTCGCGTCACCAGAGGGGAGGAAGTCTTTGACTTGCAGGTCGGGCAAAGCACGGCCGTTCCGATCGAAACGAAGCACCGGTTGGAAAATCCTGGTCAGGACATCCTGCACATCATCGAAGTTCAGAATGGCCCGTATCTCGGAGAAGACGACATCGTCCGTTTCAAAGACGATTACGGGCGCACAGCGGGAACATAGACTGAGGCACTACATGGGACTCTTTCGCGAATACGACCTCCGTGGCATCGTCGGCAAGGAATTGACGGAATCGATTGCAGAGCAGTTCGGGCGGGCGTACTGCACCTACGTCAAAGATCGAGGTGTGCAGACCATATCGGTCGGCCGAGATGGCCGACTTAGCTCGCCGGGCTTGTTTGATTCCCTAGTCAAGGGATTGATGGCGGGCGGCATGCACGTGATCGACGTCGGGATCTGTCCGTCCCCTCTGGTCTATTTCTCCCTCTTTCAGTTGCCGGTCGACGGCGGCATCATGATTACCGGCAGTCATAACGCCTCAGAGTACAACGGATTCAAAGTGTGCGTTGGCAAGGAAGCCATTCACGGAGAGGCCATTCAAGAGTTGCGCCGCGTCATGGAATCCGGTGTGTTCACCTCTGGTCGGGGGGCACGATCGGAACATCCCATCATTCCCGACTATCTGGCCTACCTTAAGAAGAGCTTCAATGGTGTGGATGCAAAGCATCTGCATGTCGTCATTGATTGCGGCAACGGCGCCGCATCCTTGGTGGCGAAGGACGCCTTAGAACTATTGGGCTGCCGTGTGACCGGCTTGTACTGTGAGTTGGATGGACGGTTTCCGAACCATCATCCCGATCCAACGGTGGTCGAGAATCTCGACGACCTCGTCAAAGCCGTCGCACATCACAAGGCGGACGTTGGCATCGGCTACGACGGCGATGGTGACCGCATTGGCGCCATCGATGAGCAGGGCCAGATCTTGTGGGGCGACCGTCTGATGGTCGTGTATTCCCGCGATATTCTCTCAACCAAGCCGGGCAGTACCATTATTTCCGAGGTGAAGGCCTCTCAGTGTCTCTATGACGACATCGCGAAACAGGGTGGTCGGCCGATCATGTGGAAAACCGGTCATTCCCTGATCAAAGCTAAGATGAAGAGCGAACACGCGGTGCTGGCAGGAGAAATGTCCGGACACATGTTTTTTGCCGACAGGTATTTCGGCTACGACGATGCGATTTATGCCTCCTGCCGTCTGGTTGAAATTCTCGCTAAAACCGGAAAGCCGCTCTCGTCGTTGGTCGCCGACCTGCCTGCCACGGCAGTGACGCCTGAGATTCGCGTGGATACCCCGGATACGATCAAATTCGAATTGGTCAAGCAAGTCCAGGAGCGTTTGGCCGGTTATGCGCGCACCCGCCAGCCCATCGGCCCAGGCAAGGACGTCGTCCGCGAGGTGGTGACGATCGACGGGGTGCGAGCCATCTTTCAGGACGGCTGGGGCCTAATCCGGGCCTCCAACACCCAACCGGCATTGGTCCTGCGATTCGAAGCCGCATCCGCTGAACGCCTCACGGCCATCAGGGCTGCTGTGGAGGGTGAATTGGCCGCGGTCAAACGCACGATGCACTCGTAGCCTTTCTGCGCACACACACGCCTACCATCATGATTCGCCTCTGCTGTTGGTATGTATTGACCTGCCTGCTCTTGGGCGGCACTGCTGAGGTCTTGGCAGTTGCCGCCGACGCGTCAGTCCAGGCGATCCAAACCGGCGAGCGGCTGACTTATGACATCTCCTGGTTGAACATCCTTGCGGGTACGGCGGTC
The DNA here is from genome assembly GCA_025935475.1 of Nitrospira sp. GTDB lineage: Bacteria > Nitrospirota > Nitrospiria > Nitrospirales > Nitrospiraceae > Nitrospira_C. The sequence continues at coordinate 2,038 of JAICVE010000227.1, forward strand.
ATGGAAGTCCTGCCTGACGGCACTGCCGGAGACAGGTCACGGGCGAAGCTGATCACGACAGCGCAATCCCGACCTGCAATCAGCAAGTTTTTTCCGGTGGACAACCGGGTGGAGTCGGAGTTCGATCTCCGGACCCAGCTTCCGCAGCATATGGTGTTTCATCGCCGCGAGGGAAAAAATAGGGAAGACATCGAGTACACATTTCACCATGCTGAGGGAACCGTCACGGCGGTACGACAGGGCACGACAGAAACCGTGCCCATTCCTGCGGGAACTCAGGATTTGATTTCCTGCCTCTATTATGTCCGTCACCAGCTGCCGATGACTCCTGGGGCCTCGCTCATGCTCAACGTCTACCACGATAAAAAGAACCGACAAGTGGAGGTGCGGGTTGAAAATATTGAGACGTTGGAGGGGACGTGGGGACGGCTGGAAACCGCACAAGTGGTTGTGATCATGCCGTTTAAGGGTCTGTTTATCAACAAGGGCAACATACGGGTTTGGTTCACGACCGACGAGCGACGCATCCCCGTTCGGATGAAGGCCAAGGTCATCATTGGCGCCATCACTGCCGACCTGGTCAATGGCTTCCCAACCGGCAAGGGACCTCCTTAGAGGAGGACTGGAGATTCATTGCCCGTCCAGCCAAGACGGGCTATAATCGCACACAATTATCCTCATATTCGGATTCACCCCTCGCGTGGGCGCGAGGGAACATCCCTTTGGCCTTATAATATCTTTGCCCCTCCATGTCTCAGCAGCCGCTCACCGTCGAACAATTTCTCATGGCCAATCCACCCGCCTCGCTCGGCGGGGCCGGATCTTTGACCGCGCTACTCTCCGCCATTGGGCTGGTAGGAAAGACTCTCGCCCGCGACTTGCGGATTGCCGGACTGCTCAATATGCTGGGGATGACCGGCGAGACGAACGTCCAAGGGGAATCCATCAAAAAGCTGGATCAGATTGCTAATGATACGTTTATTGAAGTCTTGCAGCGGGACGGCGTGGCCGGCGCCTTGGCCTCGGAAGAAATGGAAAAGCCGGTCTTTGTCGCCTCGCCGGGGAGGCCCGCACCCTACATGGTGCTCTTCGACCCATTGGACGGCTCGTCGAACACAGACGTGAACATGCCGCTGGGATCGATCTTTTCTATCATCGAGCACCAGCACCAGGATCAGCCGCCGGAAGATAGTGATTTGCTCAGGAAAGGCATCCATCAGCTGGCGGCAGGCTATTTTCTGTTCGGGCCGAGCACCATGCTCGTCTTTACGACCGGCAAGGGCGTCTTTGGATTTACGCTCGATCCCACCGTCGGGGAGTATCAATTGTCTCATCCCGGCATCAAGATGCCTTCGCGCGGAAAAGTATACGCCGTGAATGAAGGCAATTACGAAAAGTGGCCGACCGGAACCAAGCGCTACGTTGATTCGCTCAAGAAGCCCGACAAGGCGGCAGGCCGCCCTTACAGCGGCCGCTATTCGGGTTGTCTCGTGGCCGATGTGCACCGGTTGCTGCTTGGCGGGGGAATCTATTTGTATCCAGGCGAAATCAACAAACCGGAAGGGAAATTGCGACTGCTGTACGAGGCCAATCCCATGGCGATGGTCGTCGAGCAGGCCGGCGGCAGAGCGAGCACCGGCGTGACCCGCATCCTAGAGATTGAGCCGATAAAGCTTCATCAACGGGTCCCGCTCATCATCGGCAGCGCCGACGATGTGCGGGACGCCGAATCATACATACAGGAGAGAGCGGTCCTCTCATAATTCATGATGACACTCGGCCGTTCACGGGCGCTTCCCTATCTGCTCCTGGCACTGGGCGCCGTCATCGGCGTCGTTGCGGCGTCTGATCTCGGCTGGATCTCGCGCGGCACGGCCGGACATGATTCGCCGATGGAGGGAGTGGTTCGTCCCGTGGCCACCGTTCCTCAGCAACCTGTGACCGGCGGCACGGCCAAGAGCTTTGTCGAGATCGCCAAAACCGTCAAGCCTGCCGTGGTCAACATCGCCGCCAGCCGGTCGGGCAAGTCGGGAGACGGGCCGCAAAGCTCTCCCTTCGATGACCCCTTTTTTCGCAAATTCTTCGGTGATGAATTCTTCAAGCGCGAGCAGCCGCATCGTGAGCGAAAAGAGCGGGGTCAGGGTTCCGGCGTGATCGTCGACTCAAGCGGCCTGATCATTACCAACAACCATGTCGTCAACAAGGCCGACGATATCCGGGTGATTCTCTCGGACAAGCGTGAGTTCAAAGGCAAATTGATCGGCACCGATACTAAGACCGACGTGGCAATCGTGAAAATCGAGGCGACGGGATTGTCGACTATTCCATTTGCCGATTCAGATCAACTTGAAGTGGGTGAATTCGTCCTTGCGGTCGGCAGCCCCTTTGGGCTGACGCAGAGCGTGACGATGGGCATTGTCAGCGCCGTGGGACGCGCCAGCATGGGCATCGCGGAGTACGAAGACTTCATCCAAACCGATGCCGCGATCAATCCCGGCAATTCCGGCGGCGCGTTGGTGAACGTGCGCGGCGAACTGGTCGGGATCAATACGGCGATTTTTAGCCAGAGCGGCGGCAACATGGGAATCGGTTTTGCCGTGCCCAGTAATCTGGCACGCTCGATCATGGATCAGCTGGTCAAGACCGGAAAAGTGGTGCGCGGCTGGCTCGGCGTCGCAATTCAAGAACTGACCCCAGAACTCGCCTCCCAATTCGGACTGACGGATACGAAGGGCGTGTTAGTGAGCGATGTGATGGACGACAGTCCCGCCAAAAAGGCGGGGTTTGAGCGGGCCGACGTGATCACGGAATACGACGGCAAACCAATGGATTCGCCGACGCATTTGCGAAACGCGGTGGCGCAGACGCCGATCGGACGCAAGGTGCCGATCAAGGTGATCAGAGACAAGAAGGTCAAGACCATCGACGTGACGATCGTGGAGCAGCCGAAGTCCCTCGGTCAGGCGGGCCCCGAGGACAACGGCGAGTCCACCGCCCCGACCGGTGTACTGTCCGATATCGATGTTCGCGAGTTGAACGAGGAATTGGCTGCTCGCTACGGCATCAAACCCAGCGAGCGGGGCGTGGTCATCGTGCGGGTCAAGCCCGGGAGTACGGCAGAGGAAATGGGCGTTAGAGAAGGCGATATTGTGCTGGAAGTGAACCGCAAACCCATTAATTCGATCAAGTCCTATGAGCGGGCCGTGTCCGGTCTGGCCAAAGATCAGGCGGTCCTGCTACTCTTGAAAC
>JAICVE010000517.1 GCA_025935475.1 Nitrospira sp.
GCGCCGGAATGAAGTGTGAGCGGGCGGATGCAACGCATCGTTGTCAGTCTGTGCTCCTGCGCAATCGGCCTTGTATTGCTCCTGCTGGCCAGCAGCTTGCCCTCGACCTCGACGGATGCCTTCCCTGTACAAGCGGTCGAGTTGGATCGGGCAGGCCTTCATACCCTGCAAGCTCGCTATCGGTCGCTCTCCAAACAGCTCAGTCAACTGATGCCAGGTCAGCCGTACATCGTCGTCGATACGGCCCGAAACCATCTGTACATCAAACGGCGGGATCAGGTCATGCTTGATGCGCTGGCGTCGACGGGAAGCGGCACGATCCTCGATAAACCGGGCGAGGCCAAAGGCCAGTGGATATTCGACACGCCGCGGGGCGAATTCACCGTGCAGTCCAAGTTGGTCAATCCGGTCTGGGTCAAGCCGGATTGGGCCTTCATTGAAGAAGGGGTGGCCATTCCCAAGAGTGCCGCAGACCGCATCGAATCGGGGGTGCTGGGAGAGTATGCGCTTGGATTCGGCAAAGGCTACTTTATCCATGGCACTCTCTACACGAGATTGCTGGGCAAGAATGTCACCCATGGCTGCATTCGGCTGAATGATGACGACCTGAAGAGCGTGTACCAATTGGCAAGGGTCGGAACGCCCATTATGATCTTCTGACGGATGCTGAGACGCTCCGCCAGCCTCGCCAGGCTTCTTGTTCTCCTGGTTTCTCCGCTCCTCTTTGTTCTGTCGGCCTGGGCAGCCGACCCTGAGAACGTTCCTGCCGTCGACATCACCGATCCTGCCGCCCTCCAAGAGGCAACCAGGATTCTTGCGGAAGAAGTCAAGCTTGCCGCACGTCCTCGAACCTACATCATCGTGGACCTCGTCGACCGCGCGGTGGTCATCAAGGGGCGAGGTGCGGAGCTGCATCGGCTTCCCATTGAACAGTGGTCCGGACTCCGCCTTGCCGAGGCTTCAACGGCGTTTCGAGTACTGGCACGGCCGCCGGTCACGCGACGTAGAATTGAGCCGGCTGCGGGGGCAGAGCAACCGCCGGTTTCCCTCGATGACATGCCGACCGACTTCACGCTGACGTTCGCTCCCTCTTTTTCCTTGGCGGTTCATCCGTCCGTCTCTGACGACTTTTGGCGCTGGCTGCGATTTACGGCTCGCGATTGGTGGGTCTGGATCAGGGATTGGACCGTTCGCCTTGCCACCGGGGAAGAATCGCCAACGCATCCTGTGCTTCGGTTAACCCTCACGCCTCATCACGCCCAATCGCTTGCATGGACCGTCACTGAAGGGATGCCCTTTCTTGTTCGGCGGACCTCCTCTCCGCCGAAATAGCCTGGTTTGCGTTTTATCAGACCTCTACCTAATAATAGTGCGGCGAACGTTCGGCCTGAGAATCCGCCGGCCTCAGCGCTGTCTTCACGAACCATTATCGACCACCGCACGAACAACAGATTCATCCGATGTCGTCTCATCCCGAAGTGCATGTCCTGAACGATATCGAGGAATGGACCGCAGAGGCCGCCGCCTTGACACGGGACCTGCGACAACAGGCGGTCCACGAGCGAGGCCGATTCCTTGTCGCATTGTCCGGAGGCCGGACTCCCGAGCAGGTATACCGCCGATTGGCCTCCCAATCCTCGGCC
>JAICVE010000381.1 GCA_025935475.1 Nitrospira sp.
CATGGCCACCCTGCGGCGCGCCGCCGCAACTGAACCCTTCGGATACATTCTCAAGCCCTTTGAAGAGCGCGACGTCACGACCCAGATCGAGATCGCCCTCTTCAAGCACCAGGCGGAGCGGCGCCTGCGCGAAAGCGAAGAGCGGTATCGCAAGCTCGTCGAAACCGCGATGGACAGCATCATCACGTTCGATCATGCCGGGCTCATTCTCTCGTGCAATGCGGCCACCGAACACATGTTTGGCTATCGCATCGAAGAGATGGTCGGACGAAATATCTCGATACTACTTCCCACATGGTTTACCGAGGGAGGGGACGAATCCCCCGTCGATGCGGCCAACCGCATCATGCGACTCATCGGGCTCTGGCGGGAAGTGAACGGGCGGCGCCGACAGGGCGACGACTTTCCCGTCGAGATCGCCGTCAGCGAGAGTTTTGCCAATTCGGAAATCCGGTACACGGGCATCCTGCGCGATATCTCGGAACGCAAGCGGACCGAAGCGGAACTGCGCTGGCGTGCCGGTCTGCTTGCCCAGACCCACGATGCGGTGGTGGTCTGGCGGATGGGTGGAGGCGTCATCTATTGGAATCACGGAGCGGAGGAACTGTACGGGTGGAAGGTGGCGGAGGCAGCCGGCCGGCCGATCCACCGATTATTGTCCTCCGCCTTGCCGCTCTCGGAGGAGGAGTTTCACCGGCAGCTGATTGAGAACGGCCGGTGGCAGGGCGAGATCCGTCAAACGACCAAAGACGGACAGGCGGTGATCGTTGAAAGCCGGATGGTGACGTTGACCGAAGAATTTGGCTGCATCCTGGTGCTTGAGACGAACCGGGACGTCACCGAGCGTCGAGCCATTCATGAAAAAGTGTGCCGGCTCGCCGAAGAACTCGAGGACCGCGTCAAGGACCGTACCAAGGAGTTGCTCCAATCGCAGACCTTGCTGCGTCAGCTCGCATCGGAACTGACGATCGCCGAGCAGCGAGAGCGGCGACGCCTCGCTACGGACCTGCACGATTATCTCGCCCAACTGCTGGTCTGCGCGAGGCTGAAGGTTGCGCAGTCCCGCGGGCGAATGGAGGACTCGGAAGTCGAAAGCTGGCTTGGTGAGTCCGACGACATCCTCCAACAGGCGCTGACGTACACCCGATCGTTAGTCGCCCAGCTGACCCCGATGGCCCTGCATGAATTCGGCCTCGCGGCGGCGCTCAAGTGGCTGGCAGACCAGATGCGCCAGCAGTACCGGCTGTCGGTGCAGGTAGACGTGCAGCAGGGCATGTCCGTCACGTTGCCCGAAGATCAGTCGGTCCTCATCTTCCAGTCCATTAGAGAGCTCCTCATCAATGTGGCGAAACATGCCCGGATCGATCAGGCCGCGGTCCGGATGGAGCAGCGCGATGGACGGCTGGTGATCGCTGTCATCGACGAGGGCTTCGGATCCGATACGACCACTTCGCCTCCTCCAACCTCTTCGAAATTTGGATTGTTCAGCATCGGCGAGCGCATGCGGGCACTCGGGGGCACGTTTGAGTTCCGGTCCATCCACGGCAAGGGTACGACGGCTACGCTGACGCTGCCTCTTCCGGTCGTTGGTGCTGACACCCCGGCGCCTACCCCGAAGTCGCAGGCCCACGTGATGCCTCAGCAGCAGCCGCCGGCCACCGAGTTGGAATATTCGCAGGTCCGTGCCCAGAGGTCGGCGTTTGGCGGCAGCCCGAAACGCATGAGACAGAGTGATCCCCTCGAGGACAAGCTCCGCATTCGGGTGCTGCTTGTCGATGATCACGCACTCGTCAGAAGCGGCCTCTCGAGCGTGTTGCGCTATCACACAGAGCTCCAAGTCGTCGGTGAAGCGGCCGACGGCCAGGAAGCGGTTGCGTTAGCGGCTGCCTTGAAACCCGACGTCGTCGTGATGGACGTCAACATGCCTCGGATGGACGGTGTGGAGGCGTCGAAACGCATCAAGCGAGAGCTGTCGGGGACGGTCGTGATCGGTTTGTCCATGCATGAGGGGGGGCACCACGAGAGCGCGATGCGGGAGTCGGGCGCCGCCGCCTATTTGACGAAAGATTCGGCTGCGGAGCGGTTGATCGAGACCATCCTCAGATGCCGGGCGGCGAGCCTCACAGGCACGAGCGCCTTCCTCTCCTCATCGTCGCTGACGGAGTAATCGTGAGCGACGAGCCGTTCCAGAAATTCGACGGCGAACCGATCGTTCCCCTTGCAGTGCAGCAATTCGTGCTTGAACGCATCGGGTCCATTGCGCAGCTCGAGGCGCTGATCATGTTGCGGAATGCACCGGACTGCTGGTGGCCCTCCAGTTCCATGGCAGAACGGTTGTACATCAGCGAGCGAGGGTGCCGGGCAGAGTTGGATGCGCTCAAGGAACAGGGATTATTGCTCGGCCGGCAGGAGGACATCGGCTGGCAATTCCGCTATGCGCCGTCTACCGGCGAGCTGCGGGAACTGGTCGACCGGCTCGTGTATTACTACTCGAAGCATCTGGTGGTGATCTCGAATCTGATTCATTCGAAGCCGCGCACACGCCTTCACGAGTTTGCCGAAGCGTTCTCACTCAAAAAAAAGGACACATAATGGTTCCTGGGGTGATCTATGGCCTGTGCATGGTGACGGCCCTCATGTGCGCATGGCTGCTGCTGCAGGCCTACCACAGGACCCGGTATCGTCTGCTGTTCTGGTGCGGTGTGTTTTTCTCCGTTGCCGCGCTGAACAATATCTTTCTCGTCATGGACAAATTGGTGTTTTCCAACGTTGATCTGACCGTCTACCGCTACGTCGTGGCCCTCGTCGGGCTGTTGATCCTCTTGCCCGGGCTGATTCTCGAACGAGAATGATTGTGATGACGCCGTTGACGCATGTGCTGTTGGGAGCCGTGATCATGGGAGACGTGATTGCGGGCCTGTTCTTCGTGCGGTTTTGGAAAATGACCGGCGACCGCTTCTTTCTCTTTTTTGCCGCGTCGTTCGTGACGGTCGCCGTGAGCCGTGTGGTGACTGATGAAGCCGTGCCGCCGTTCGGCTATGAGCCGCTTGGCTACATGATCAGGATTGCGTCCTATCTGTTCATCATCGCCGGC
>JAICVE010000398.1 GCA_025935475.1 Nitrospira sp.
ACCGGCATACCGGCGTTGTCTTGCCAGTGTAACGGTAGGGAGGTGCATTATGCGCATCGGTTTACTGCTCTCCATCCTGGCGTTGATCGGCTCGGCGGCTTTTGTTTCTCCAGCCGAGGCCTATCGTGACTACTTAACTATCGAGCAAAAAGCACAGCTCGAGAAGATTCAGACGGTCGTCGTCGAAGCGATTGCTCTGACCGACAAAGGCCCCGTCGATGCCGCCCCCTTGGAGGATGTCGCGTCACGTCGGTTGTCTGAATTGGGGTATTCGGTCGTCCGGGACGTCGCCAAGCCCCACGATGCGACCTTTAAGCTCAAATGTGAGCAGCGTAAAACGTGGGAAGGTACCACCGTGGCCGGCGGTGACGCTGATCTGCCCGACGCACCCTCCCGTCTTTGGAAAGGACCAGCCTGTCAGCTTACGTATCTCTTGGGTGAGACAAGGATCAAGTGGCAGAAGGAGGTCCGGACCGATTTCGAAGATGCAGCCGCGGCAGCGCTGTCCGCCAATGCCGGAGAGCCCGGCGTGTATGCAATGAGCAAATTGCGGGAGAAGCTCGAGCAGTATGATTTCCCTGTCTTGCTGGCCGCTGAATGGGGACACCCTGATCGATTGCTGAAACTGTTGGATGCCAACGATACGCCGCAGGTGCGCAAGATCAAAATCATCTCGTTGCTCGGTGAAATGCAAGCAGACGAAGCGCTGCCGAAGCTGAAGGCGATGCTCAAAGACAAGAACCTTTCCAAAGAGGCGGCCGTCGCGTTGGGCAGCATGGGCAAGGAAGGAATTCCGATTCTTGTCGATATTCTGAAACATTCAAAACAGCCCGAGCTTCAGGCCGCCGCCGCCAAGGGATTGGGAGATTTGGGGAACACACATAACGACTCGTCGGTCGTGCCTCCGCTCCTCGAGATGTTGGATGCGCCCGGCATCGACATTACGGTACAAACGGAAATCGCGTGGGCGCTGGGAAGAGTGCCTGACCGGCGATCAGTCCAACCGTTATTTGATCTCGACAAAAAGCTCCAAAAAATCCGTAAGGATCCTCCCGATCCCCAGGTCAAGAAGCTCAAAGAAGCAGTGTTCTGGGCCATCAAGCAAGTCTATACGGAAGATCAATACAGTTAGCGCGCAGTGGGTGTTCCGCGCGTTCTTTCCTGTTGCCGCCAGCATGCCCCCTAGTGTCGTGTGCTTTGGAGGGATCCGTGAAGATACGTATGCGCGCTTGAGGCAGGCCAGAAATTGTGAAATCATGGGGCCGCAAACAGCTTCGAAGATGTTCATCTAAGAGGAGGCAGGCACCATGCCACAGATGTCACGCAGGCGCTTCTTGCAGTTGACGGCGATGACCGGCGGAAGTTTGGCGCTTGGAAGCCTGGTCGGCCGGGGACCGCTCATCGATTTCGGCGTTCGAGTGGCCCATGCAGATGAACCCATTAAAATCGGCATCCTTGATCCCTTATCGAGCCCCTACAAGACCTCGTCTATTCACGACGTTCACGGAGCCAACGTTGCGGTCGATCTCTTCAATAAAAAAGGCGGTGTCCTGGGGCGGCAGGTGGCCATTCTAGAAGCCGATGACGCCTCGAATCCGGACCAAGCCGTCAAAGTAGCCACAAAGTTCATCAAGGAAGATCGTGTCGACGCGCTCATGGGGACGTTCAACGGCGACTGCGCCCTCGCAGTAAGTGCGTTGGCGGCAAAAGAAAACAAGCTTTTCATGGTGACGGGCGCTCACATTCCGGAGCTGACCGGTGCGGCGTGCAATGCGCACACCTTCGTCTTCATGCCCAATGCCCGCATGCTGGCCCATGCAGTCGTACCGCATCTCGCGAAGGCCCACGGCACGCGCTGGTACCTGATTACGGCGTCCACGATCGATGGAAAATCCTGCGCCCAGGCGCTGGTCGACGCTGCGCAATCGCAGAAAGTCGACATTGTCGGTGAGACCGTGACCCCCTTCGGGGCGACGGATTTTGTGCCAGCACTTAATGAGGCCAAAGCGAAGCAACCCACCGCGATCATTTTGAATCTCTATGGCTGGGATCTCGTCAACGCGCTCAAAAGCTACGCAAAACTGGAGATGGCCAAGGAGAAGATCGGGGTCGGAGGGCTCATCGGCGGCGAACAAATCGGTCGTCCGCTCGGGTACGCCAATAATGCCGGAATCTGGGGGCTGATCTGGGACCCCAAGATCAATACAGACAGTTCGAGACGTTTCATCCAGGGGGTTATCGACAAGTACAACCATACGCCCACGTCGCGTTGTTATCTCGGGTATGCCGCGATGACCCAGATTCTCGAAGCCATGCAGCGTGCCGGCAGCACGGAGACCGCCGGATTGATCAAGGCCCTGGCAGGTCACGAATTCGACGGATTAAAGGAAGGCAAATCGGTATTTCGCGCGTCAGATCACCAACATGTCCAGGACGTGTTAGTCGGTGAAGCGTACGGAAAGGAATTGGGCCTCGGACACTATAAAATTCTCGCCACAGTTCCCGGCGATGACAACGTTGAACCTGCAGACCGAGTGCTCTGCAAGCTCTGAGGGCGGTAAGGAGCCAGGATCTCTCCAGACATGGAGAGGTCCTGGCTCGTATTGACGCAGGAGCTACTTCGTGACGCGAACCTCGACTCGCCTGTTCTTCGCCCGCCCTGCGTCCGTTGTGTTCGGCATGATCGGCTGGGTGTCCGCATAGCCGTGAGTTGTGACCGGGCGTAGGCCGCCTTCTCCGAGTGCGAGGGCGGCATTAGCTGCCCGGGCTTCGGAAAGCTCCTTGTTCGTCGGGAATTTCTTTTTGAGTTCGCTGCGGATCGGTCGATTGTCCGTGTGGCCGTCCACCGCGACTTTATACTCCGGAAAATCCTTCAGGATTGCACCGACCTGTTTGAGCGCCTCGGTCCCTGCCGGTTTGAGTTGATCTTCACCTGAACCGAACAGATAACTGGAAGCCAG
>JAICVE010000048.1 GCA_025935475.1 Nitrospira sp.
AAGCTGCCCGAGAAGAAGAAGTATGTAAAATACACGCAGCAGTATAAAAGCCGCGCCATCGTTGATTTCGACCGCGGGCAGATTACCGTGGAAACGTTGGATGAACACAATCCGCAAGAAAGTCTCAGCCGCGCCGTGGTCGCGACGTTGTTGACGCCGCAGGATCCCCGGGTGGTGGATGTCTTTTCGGATAAAGAGGTCCCGTTGAACAGCGGCGAAGAACCCTACCTGCTAGGGCTCGTGTTGGATCAACAGGGCAAACCGGTGCGCACACAGGCTGAAGCAGAATCTTTCGCCAGCTATCTTTCGGACAAGAAAACCGGCACGCGAGTCATCGATCAAGACGGAGCGAAACACCAGGCGACATTCGTCACGTTGAACATGGTGGTGAATCTTCCGCAAAAGCAGGCGGAGAAATATCGTGCAGTAGTGCTTCGTTATGCCGACCAATACCAGATGAGCCCGAGCCTGGTGTTCGCGATCATCAGGACGGAAAGCAATTTCAATCCCTACGCGGTCAGTTCGGCTCCGGCCTATGGCCTTATGCAACTGGTGCCGACGAGCGGCGGTCGCGAGGCCTATCGCCGGGCGAAGGGAGAGGACGTCGCCCCAACCAGGGACTATCTTTTTGACCCTCAAAACAACGTAGAGCTCGGCACTGCCTATCTCAACGTGCTCATGTTCAACCAACTGGATGAGGTGGCCAATGAGGTTTCCCGCGAATACTGCGTGATCGCCGCCTACAACACGGGGCCCGGCAATGTCCTGCGTACGTTCTCCAAGAATCGGACGACTGCCGTCCAGCAGATCAATGGCCTTCAACCCGCCGTCCTCTACGACAAGTTACGATCCAATCTTCCCTATCAAGAAACCCGCAATTATCTGGAAAAGGTCACCACGTACAGAAAGAGCTATGTGAGCGCTGGCGGCGGAGGGAATTAAGAAGGTCGGTGGTCGCCTCTGTACGGCCTAAAGTCGCAAGCGAGCATCCTTCTCTCACGGTGCTCTTTCGCTCTGAAAATCCCTAGCATGAGAAAAGGCTTTTCAAGCCAGTTGCGACAAGCAGCGGATGGCAACCGAAGCGGAGGTTGCGAAGACATTAAATTGGCGGATGAAGGATCCCAATGGAGGTGAGCCGCACGAATCTTCCGATCGGAGTGCTCTGATACTCTGTAAACTGGCCTACGGCATAGACATCGCTACTGCCATCTTGTGCAGGTGCAACGCGGAAGACCGTATTATTGAACCCTGATCCGGTAGAAAAAGTCGAATCCATCGTTCCATTCTGATTGAGTCGTACCATCTCATTGGCCTGAAGGTCGTTATAACTCGTAAAGGCGCCGGCTACATACAGATCGCCGCTTCCGTCCCCAGTTGGGACGATGTGGAACACCGTGTTATTGAGCCCAACCCCTGTCGTAAAGAAGAGGTCTCTTACTCCATTGGAATTCAACCGCACGAGATTATTCGCCACATCTCCGTTGTAGTTATTAAAGGCGCCTCCGACATAGAGATCACCGCTCCCGTCGTCTGCCAGCAGGAGGGTAAAGATCGTATTATCGAACCCTGTTCCCGTCACAAAGCTTGGATCGATCGCCCCATTCGAATGAAGCCGCACGATGCGATTCACGGTGACGCCTTTGTAGGTAGTGAAGGCGCCTCCCACGTACAGATCGCCGTTCGCCAACGGCACGATGAAATAGACCGTGCTGTCAAAACCTGTTCCAATCACGAAGGTCGGATCGATCGATCCATCTGGTTTGAGACGCACGAGGCCGTTTACAGTGAACCCGTTGTAAACAGTGAAGGCGCCGCCGACATACAGATTCCCGCTTCCGTCCTCAGCCAAAGCGATGAACTGCACCGAGTTGTCGAATCCCGTTCCGATCGCAAAGCTCTGATCGAACACTCCATTGGCATTGATACGCACGATGCGGTTCTTCTGTATGCCGTTGTAGGAGGTGAAGTCGCCGCCCACGTAAAGGCTCACGCCCTGATTGCCGGCCGGCATGATACTGCGCACGCTGCCATTGAATCCCAATGCCATCGGAAAGGCCGGATCGATCGTTCCGTTGGTATTGAGACGCACCATTCGAATGGCCTGTGCTCCGTTGTATGTCGTGAAATCGCCACCGAGGTACACGTCCCCGCTTCCATCAGTCGCTGTAGCGATGCTCAATACCGTATTGTTGAAGGAAGGAAGCGGACTGGGCGCTCCATTGTTATTGTCACCACTGTTACAGGCTGTGGCAACCAGGGCCAATGCCACGACGAGGCTTGCTCCAAAGGATAGTGACATGTTGTTCACAAGACCTCCCCGTTGGCCACAGGAGCCAGTTTGAGCCAATAGGCCGAAGCGATGAGCGGGAGTCTATGTAACCTGCACGTCTTTCGTCTATCCCTCAAACAGGGGGCAAAAGCGACCTTGAGTGACAGTGGCGGTTCGCTTTCCCCCGATGGGAGAGTTTCGTCTGCGGAGCGTTTCTGGTGGGTGAAGGGACCCCAGGTTCCCGGGACAGGCCTTATGATTGGGCCTTGCTCATGACCTTGGACCGTTTATCTTCGAGTTCCGCCCAGCGGGCGTACAGGCGTTCGACCTCGGCCTGTGCCGCTTGGAGTCCGGCATAACGTTCCTGAAGCATGTCTGCAGACGAGGCAATAGCTCGATCGGTGGCCGCGGCCTGGCAAGCCGCCTCGACCTCTTCCGCTTCTAGAATTTTTTGTTCGATCGTGTCCCACTCCTGTTGTTCCCGGTAGGACAATCCCTTTCGTTTTGCGGTCTCGCAGCTGGCGCTGTTGCCAACCGGCGTTCGTTTCCCTCCGGCGGACTTGCGCGCCTGTTTCGCTTCCCATTGGGCATAGTCCGCGAACCATTCGGCACGGCCTTCGCCCTCGAGTGCAAGAAGCCGCGTGGAGACACGGTCCAGCAACCACCGGTCATGCGTCACGAGGACGAGCGCTCCGGTAAATTCCAACAGGCTCTCCTCGAGCACGTCGAGCGTCGGAATATCCAAATCGTTCGTCGGCTCGTCCAGGATCAGGAGATCGGCCGGCTGGAGCATCAAGCGGGCGATGAACAATCTGGCCTGTTCCCCGCCGGACAGACGGGAGACCGGCAGATCCAGTTGTTCCGGTTTGAAGAGGAACCGCTTCGCCCATGAGATCACATGGATGGACCGGTCTTGATAGACGACGGCGTCGCCGGCCGGTGTGAGGGAGCGTCGCAGCGTCGCTTGCTGATCCAGCGATTCGCGGTGTTGCTCGAAGGTGACGATGCGCAGCCGGTCGGCGCGTGTGATGGAGCCGGTATCCGGTGGCAGCGTGCCGGCCAGCAACTTCAGCAGCGTGGTCTTTCCGCTGCCGTTGGGGCCTAGAAGCCCGATTCGTTCGCCGGGGCCAAGTCGCAACTCGAGATCCGTGACGATCGGCTTCCCGTCAAGCGATTTGCCAAGCCTAGTCGCCACCAGAAGCTGTTTGGACTTTCGCCCCGATGCCGTGAAGTCGATCTCTGCTGTACTTTGGGCCCGTCGCGATTCAATGGTCTGCAACTCGTCGATCAGACGTCCGGCTTCGTCTACCCGCGCTTTGGCTTTGGTCGTTCTGGCTTTGGGCCCGCGCCGGAGCCATTCCACTTCGCGCCGCACACGGTTTGCCAGGGAGGCTTGATAGTCAGCCTGCGCCTGCAGTACCGCATCGCGCTGTTCCAAAAAATCACTGTACCGGCCAGTGGCTTGAAATACGCCGTTTGGGTAACAGCGGTTCAATTCCCAGATGCGAGAGGCCACCGATTCCAGAAACCGCCGGTCATGACTGACGACGAGAAACGCATGAGGTTCGGCCTGTAACATTCTTTCCAACCAGAGAATGCCCTCGACGTCCAGATGGTTGGTCGGTTCATCCATCAGCAACACGTCCGGCTCCAGCATCAACGACTGCGCGATTGCCAGACGTTTCTTCCAGCCTCCGGAAAGTGTCGCGACCGATTGGTCGACACGGACAAAGCCTCCGAGGCTGAGGGCCTTGGCCATTCGGCTGCCGTGTTCGTGGGGGTCCAGGCCTTCATCTAGGAGGACGCTGGAAAGCGCTTCCTCGACTGTGTGGGCGGCGGAAAACGATGGTTCTTGCGGGACATAGCCGATGCGGACTTGGCGCCGCACCGAACGGCTGCCGCGATCCGGCTCGTCCAGGCCGGCCAATATTTTAAGCAGCGTCGATTTGCCGGACCCATTGGGACCGATCAGCCCGACGTGATCGCCTTCACAGAGCCCGAGCGACAGGTCGGCGAAGAGTGGTTTCACCCCGTAGCTTTTACTGATGGACTCACAACTGAGCAGCATGGTCGGTGGCATGGGCTTACAGGCTCTCCGATCGGATGATGAACATGCAGGCAGGGTGACCGAGCCGGCGGCGATACCAGGGCCTTTGTTCTACGTGTCCGTTGACGAGAAGTCAATCGCGGCCCAGCCCCCCTCCCGGCAAGACATGACACTCGCGATCTCGACCCGCTTCAGTCAAGGCCATCCTTCCCGTTGACTCAGCTACCTCCAAAGACTAGCCTTTGGCAATGCCCGGACAGCGCGATGAACAGGAAATTCGTGAGTTGGTCTCCGCCTGGATGGATGCGACGAAGGCGGGCGAGATCGAGAAGGTGTTATCCCTGATGTCCGATGACGTGGTGTTTCTCATGCCTGGCCAGCCGCCCATGGGCAAGGCAGGCTTTGCGGCGGCGGCGCGCGCTCAAGCGGGGAAGGATGCGCCGAACGTCAACGGGACCAGCGAGATTCAAGAAATCACCGTTCTCGGCGAGTGGGCCTTCATGTGGACCAAGCTCACGGTCGTCGTGACGCCAACGGGCGGCGGTCCCTCCATGACGCGGTCAGGCCATACCCTATCGGTGCTCAAGAAACGCCAGGGCAAATGGGTGCTGGCTCGCGATGCAAACATGCTGACTCCAGTCACTTCCTAGCCTTTCTTATTTCGCGTGGCCGATGCCAAGGGAGCACGAGTGGCAACCGGTGGTACATGCTGGAGCGAGGCAGCAAATACAGCCCAACGTCGAGGATGCACTGCCGGTACTGTCCCTCAGAAGAATGCCATCGTGCGACTCGTCACGGTTGGCAGGATTTTCTCTTCCGGCTGGTGGGCATGTTCCCCTGGCGCTGCAATCGGTGTGGCGCTCGATTCTACCGGCGCCAACGCTCGGACCGCTGACCCCCCTGGCTCGCCATAGCCTAACTCTGCAGGCAAACAGTGTATAGGGAGTTCAACGCTCAAGAACGGAAGTCTCTGCGCGCGACTGACCGGGAGTCGGTCAGTCGGTCAAGGCACGAAGGAGGTCGGCGACGGACAACACCCCGATGATCGTGCCGTCGGCGGTCACGGGCAGGTGACGGATGCCCTGCTTTTTCATCAGCCCCATGGCTTCGGACAGCAATTCGTCTTCTTCGATCGTCACGAGCGATTTGCTCATACAGGCCGTGACGGTCGTCGTGTTCGGGTCCAAACCCTTGGCGACGGCTTTTCGACTGAGATCGGAATCTGTGACGATGCCGATATAGCGGGATCCATCGTCCACGATCAGCGAACCCACCTTGTATTTCTGAAACAGCAGCCCGGCTTCCTTAATGGTAGCCGCCCGGTGGATGCTGCGCACGTCATGGGACATGTAGTCTTCCACTTTCGACGTTGAAAATTCTTTGCCATTCCCATGTCTTGCCGCCTGCACCACGCGACGCATTTCGAGATCGGCCAGGCAACTTTCCAATACTTGCCGGCGTTGTTGGAGACTTTCACGCTCCACGTCGTGCGTTCCGTTTTCCTGCGCCTCCTCCGGCAACAGGGCCGACTCGCCGGTCTTGGCGTAGAAATACGCCTCGGCTTCGTCCGAAGCGGCTCCGAACACCTGGCTGATCAGTTCTTCCGCCGCCTCGTCGAAGTCCTCGATGGTCGTCGTGCTCCGCTTGCGGGAGAGGAATGGCCGCAGCTTGATCAGTTGTTGTCTGAACCGCTCCACGTAGCGGTGAAGAATGTCGGAACGCGTCAATCCCGTGCGAACTCTTTTCGGCATTGCATCCCTCCTCGATGGCGGGACGAGAATAGCGCAACCGCGGGCGTTGCTCAAGGGGAACAGCGTGGAGCCTACCCATCCACTCCTCCCCTCTTTCCCTGCATCTCCTTGTTATAGAACTCCAGCATCTGGGCAATTTCTTCCTTCGTCATGCCTTTTTCGATCCAGCGGTGGCTCTCATGACGAAGCATCTCCTCCGCCACCTGCGGCGACAGCTCCCGCACCAGCGGGAGAAACTTGGTGTAGAACGTCTTGGCCACTTCGTAGAACCCCTGCCAATGGACGTAATCAGGCGCGATCTTGGACAGCCCGTGCCGCGCGCGCCGTCCCTCGTGGTGCCACAACTCATAGAAGATCCATTCAATCTTTTCGTCGTATGGCGTCGGCGTAAGCTTCTTCATGGCCAGCAGCTGGTCCATCGCGACTTTCGCCGGCTTGCCGAATTTGTCGTTGTACAGGTTGATACCCTGGTCCATCGAGGTAAAGAACCGGTCCACGATCTGCTCGCTATGGCACGACGAGCAGACTTGCCGCATGGCTTTGCGCCGGTCTTCGTAGTTCTCGAGGCGCGTGGAGATCACCGGCCGTAGCGTCCAGCTGATACGGTCTCCCACATCGTGAGTGACCTCCTGCGTGCCGGTCGCGCTCATGTGACAGGTGGCACAGGTGGGATAGAGATAATCCTTGCCTGGATGCCACTTCTCCGTCGGGTCCGCGAGCTTCATCTTCTCCTTGTTGGCCTCGTACATGACGCCATGCTTGCTTTCATAATAGGCTTCAATCTGCGGATGGTCGGGCCCCATGTGGCAGCGGCCGCAGCTTTCCGGCTGCCGGGCTTGCGCGACGGAGAAGCTATGCCGTGCATGACAGGCGGAGCAGGTGCCTTTCGAACCGTCGGGATTCACCCGCCCGATGCCGGAGTTGGGCCAGGTGGCCGGATGGAGCTTGCCCTTCTCCATTACCTTGACCACGCTGCCGTGGCAGCCGGCGCACCCGGTGGTCACGATCTCCGGACCTTCGACGACGTTGCCCAGAAAATTGTCCAATGAACCCGTGAATTGGGCAGCTTTGGCGTGATGGGACTTGGCAAATTCCTTGGCCTCCCGATCGTGGCATCGCATGCAATCTTTGGGGGTGACGAGCGTCGAGATGAGAAATCCCTCGTGGTCGTAGGCGTCCACTTCGCCTTTCTCAGCCCGGTGGCATTCGACGCAGCCGATCCCCTTCGGCGCATGCCGGCTGACTTTCCAATCGTTGATGCCCCCGACGGCAACGTCCTTGGCCATATGGCAGTCGATGCATTTCTTGTTTTCTCCCGAGATAAACGCCCGGAGGCCGCCGCCTCGCCGCTCTTCGACCTGGACATAGCCGACGCCCGTGAGTGCGAGAAAGAGGATCAGGCAGAGGCCGCCGATCATATAGCGGGCGAAGTTTTTCTTGCCATTGCTTGAACGGGCATGTTCGTCCTCACGTTCATCAGGCTGTCTATTGCCCTCGTCCATATAACCTCCTTGTCAGCCGTCAAAAGCGGACGGCTGAGCGCCCATCTTCACATCAGCGTATCGAGATACATCAAGCCGGCCATCGCGCTGACCACGGCGGCTGCCACAAGCGCATTGACGATCTCCATCGGCCATCCGCGTTCGTCCAGCACCCGGTCAAGAAAGGGATACACGACAAAGAGCCCGGCAAAGCCGAGAAGGCTCCAAAGCGCCAGAGGGCCTGGCAGCAAGGTAATCCACATGAACGGCGCAGAAAAATACCAGGGAGGCGACACGTCTGATGCCACCTCCTGGACATTCGCCGCCGGTCCCAGCAGCGGCGGAAAGATCATGACGATATTGACGATTAACAGCAGCAGTCCCGCCGCAATGGCACCCATCTTCAAGGTGTGCTCGGGGTAGAAGGAATGGAACCCGCGGCTGCCTTTCACCTCCGCAAACCCCAACAACCGTACGATCACCACGTGGCCGAGGACCAGCCCCCCCAATAACACGGGCAGCAGCTTGGTATGGAGATCATAGAGCCTTAACAACGTGACACCCGAGACTTCCTCACCACCCCGCAGGAGATGGAGCAACGGAGTGCCGATCACCGGAAGCGTCCCGATCATGTTGGTCACCACCGTCATGCCCCAATAAGAGACGTTGTCGAAGATCAGCGAATAGCCGGTGAACCCCATCGCCAGCGTGACGAACAGCACGATCGAGCCGCTCACCCACTTCAGCTCGCCGGGGGTTCGATAGGCACGCGTGATGAACACTCGGATGACATGGAAGAACAAGAACAGGATCATGAGATCCACCGAGGTCTTATGCAGGCCCCGCACGAACCACCCGAGGTAGATCTCGTTGGTGATCTGATCGACGCTCTCATAGGCGCGTTCCGGTGACGGCACGTAATAGAACGTCAGCAGCAGGCCCGTCCCGACCAAGAGGCCGAATAGGGTCAGGGGCAACGCCCCTAGCGTGTAGGGCCACCAGTCCAGATGCTGCGGCAGGTCCTTCTGGATATAATCCACCCAGGATTTTTCGTCCTGTTCCTTTTTCACATTCTCGGAGACAGTCGATGCCACGCCTTCACCTTTGGCATACGTGATGAGTTCGATGCCTCGCTACGTCGCCTGAATATTCACGTACAACTGCTCGCCGCGTTTGACGATCTGCAAGCGGTCCAGCGGCCGGGGAGGAGGTCCAGCAATGTTCAGACCGGTGCGGTCGAACGTGCCCTGATGGCAGGGGCAGATGAATTGCGACCGCTCCTTGTTCCACGACACAAGGCATCCCAGGTCCGTGCAGCGCCGGGAAAATGCCGCGACACCTTCTTCTGTCCTCAAGACCAGAATCTTGCGGCCGCCAAGATCCATGGGCACGGCTTCTCCAAGGGGAATGCGGGACTCCGCGCCGATCAACACGGTCTCGGATTCCCTGCGGGCCTCTGTCGGCAAAAGAAACTGCAGGAAGCGGAAGCTGAGCGTGCCGATGCCGAACAGCATCCCAAATCCCATCACGGCCTGGCTCAGAAAGCGGCGCCGCCCGATATCGTCGTGTACAACAGCCATGGCGTTACCCCGTGTAGCCTTTCTCACCGTGTTGATGAAGATCCAATCCCATCCGTTCCGCCTCTTCGTCGACGCGCGGCGCGACAATCATCGTGAGGACCTTCACCAGCAGCCAGGTCATCACGCCGGCCATGACCCATGCGGAAAGGGCGGCCACCACCTGAGCAAAGAACTGATACGGATACCCGTAGAACAGCCCGTCGCTTCCCCCTGCATTGACGTCAGTCGACGCAAACAACCCGGTCGCGATCATCCCCCAGGTGCCTCCAACCCCGTGCATCCCGAAGACATCCAGGGAGTCGTCGTACCCCAGAATGAGCTTGACGTAATTGACGACCATGTAGCAGAGGCCTCCCGCTCCTACGCCGATCACGAGCGAAGACATCGGACTCACGTAGCCTGCCGCCGGCGCGATGGCCACCAGGCCTGCGACGGCGCCGCTCATGGCTCCCAAGGCCGTCGGCTTATCCCGCTGGAGCCACTCGACTGCCATCCAGGCAAGCGCCGCGGCGACCGTCGACAACTGGATGGCCACAAAGGCGCTGGTCACCACGGCCATCGACATCGATGTAGCGGCTCCGGTGAATCCGAACCAGCCCACCCACATGAACGCGGCCCCGCAGAAGGAGAACGGCAAATGGTTCGGCATCATGTCGATGCGTCCATATCCATGCCGCGGCCCGATGGCGATCGCCATCACCAGCGCGCTGACACCGGCGCTAATGTGGATCACTGCGCCCCCCGCAAAGTCCAGACTGCCGAGATTCGCCAGCCACCCGTTCCCTCCCCACAATGACTGCGCTAATGGCACATACACGGTTGTCACCCAACAGAGTCCGAAGACGAGAAAGAACGAAAAGCGAATACGCTCAACGATGCCTCCGGCCACCAAAGCCAGGGCCACCGACGCCATCATGCCTCGATACAACGAACGCAGCGCCTCCTCATGACCCGTGGCTTGTTCGGCCCCGTTCCAGGCTGCCCAGCCGCTGCCGACGAGCGTCCATGCGAGCGACACGACCGCCAGCGCGACAAACGGCAGCGCGATCGTGTTCATGATGTTTTTCCTTCTCACCATGCCGCCGTAGAACAGCGCGACACCGGGCACGGCCAACGCCAGCAGCGCCGTGGTAACCAACAGCCAGAGCGTCTGATCGGCTGGCACCATCACGCTCGCTCTTCCGCCAACGAGACTTGGTACTCCCGCGGTCCGACCAGCTCCAGCGAGATGTCCCTGGAGCGGCTCAAGTGATCGACGGCCAGCAGTACCTGCGCCCACGTGAATTCCGGCAGTTCGCACAATGCGTCGAGCGTCTGCGGTCCTTGTTGACGCAGAATTTCCAATAGCCGCCTTTCACATGCCGTTCCTTCACATGATCGTTCTTCAGACATGATCATGCTACGCCTCCTTTCATCTGAGACTGTTTATGAATAGGCCCGCTCGTTATGCTGACTCAGATCCAGACCCATGCGCTCCTCCTCCGGCGTCACGCGCAATCCGACAGCCCGATCCACGACTTTGAGGATCACCCAGGTGCCGGCGGCGGAGAACACTCCGACGACCACCACCGTCAGCGCCTGCACCGCAAAAAACGCGCCGTTTCCCTGCAAGAGACCATCGGCACCTGCGGCATTGACCGCTTTCGAGGCGAAGAGGCCCGTCATGAGAATGCCGCCGACTCCCGCGACGCCGTGGATCCCGACCACATCCAGCGAATCGTCATAGCCGAGCCCCCCTTTTTTCATGATGGCAACATACGACAACCCTCCAGCAGCCATTCCCATGAAGAGCGCCGAGAAGGGGGTCACGAATCCGGCGCCGGGCGTGACCATGGCCAGTCCCGCCACGGCGCCGCTCGCGATTCCAAGCACCGTCGGCGTTCCGCGGTGCCACCATTCCACGGTCATCCAGGTCAAGGCGGCCGTGACCGCCGCGGTGTGGGTGGCGACGAACGCCACGACTGCCGTTTCATTGGCGCCGAGCGCGCTGCCCGCATTGAAGCCGAACCATCCGACCCAGAGGAGGCCTGTTCCCAACAGCACCATCGGCAGATTGTGCGGAGCCATATAGTCCGTGCCATAGCCCTGACGCGCCCCCAGCATCAGGGCGCAGACCAAGGCACTGATGCCCGAACTAATGTGCACGACTGCGCCGCCCGCAAAATCCAACGCGCCAAGTCCAGCCAGCCATCCACCGCCCCACATCCAATGCGCAATGGGACAGTAGACGAACAATGACCAGAGCAGTGCAAACAGGATCAGCGCACCAAACTTCATCCGCTCTGCGAACGCGCCGGTAATGAGGGCGGGGGTGATCGCGGCGAACATCAACTGAAACACCATGAAGGCTTGATGGGGGATCGTCGGACCATAGACCGCATGGGGCGATAGGCCGACGCCGCTCAAGCCGGCCCAGGCCAGGCTGCCGATCACGCCTTTGACGTCCGGTCCAAACGCCAGGCTATAGCCGAGCAACACCCAGAAGAGGCTGATGAGGCAGAGAATCACGAAGCTGTGCATGATCGTGCCGAGCACGTTTTTGCTGCGCACCAGGCCGCCATAGAATAAAGCCAATCCCGGCACGGTCATCGCCAGCACGAGGGCGGCAGAAACCAGCACCCAGGCCGTGTCAGCCGCGCTTACGGCAGCCGCGGCAATCGTTTCCGCGGAAGCGGTCTCCGGCGCCATCGCGCCTGCACAAAGGACAAGGGCGGTCATCCATGCGTCGTTCCCAAAGTGTCTCTCCATAGGCTGCCCAGCCTCCTGCTCCGGTGATCGCCGCAAACACAAAGGCGTCCGCCATTCGCGCTGAATGACGGACGCCTTTGTCCGTTCACATCTGACCGGACCGGCTGAAGACGACACTGTCCCAGCCGCCCCGAAACTGATGAAGTCGTCTTGACGGGGCTTTAGCCCCTCACAATAAGACTCAGAAGGTCTTGTACTCCAGCCACTTCCCGTTCAAGGTGATCTTACAGCGCGCCTCCCCTTGGCTTCCCGTCACTTTCTCCATGTCCAGCGTGAAATCGATCGCGCTCATGATGCCGTCCCCGAACAT
>JAICVE010000296.1 GCA_025935475.1 Nitrospira sp.
CGAGCTCGGCGGCATCCTCCTCATCATTGTCGGAGAGGTGCCTCCGCGCTTCACTCTGGTCTGAGAAATCGTCCTGTCTGCTCGCCATTCCGACCTCAGCTCAACAGGGCCGCTAATACCAAATGGCAAAATCGGTGTGACGGCCTGTCGCCGGCACCCATTCGACGCGGATATCGGTCACCCTCGAAGCCGGGGGACCGACCTTCAGCGCCGTGATCAGCGACATGATTCGATGCTTGGGACCTTCGGCTTCCAATTCGACTCGTCCATCCTCGCAATTTCTCACACCGCCGACCAGCCCGCGCTCGGTCGCGGCGCCGACGGTGAATGCTCGATAGCCGACGCCTTGGACTCGTCCTAAAACCGAGATCCTGGCTCGAGCGGGAGAGTCACTCGCATCAGTCATCGTCCAGCCATCTCGACGTAAGGGATACTCTCACACCTGAAGAAACGCGTCACGTGATTTGCAATTCTATGCCAGGAAACTTTGTCTGGATTGTACGTGTCTTCAATGAGAGGGAGCAATGACGACCGATGCTCGGAGTCTGCGACAGGACCTGTGTGCTACAATCGCCGGCCGTTGTCTCCGACCGGCGTATTTCATCTCTCAATCGTGCGAAGCCCGTGGCGACATGGCACTGAGCACCACCGAAATTGAGCATGTGCTGCACGAGATCATTCCTGTCCTCGTTCAGGGACGGATTCAAAAGATACACCAACCCGGCGATCGCCTCTTGCTCTTCGACATTCGCATGCCAGGCGAAACGCATAGGCTGCTCATCTCCGTGGAGCCTGAAACCGCACGGCTGCATTTACTGTCCCGCTCGTTGACAAACCCGGCCAGGCCTCCGTCGTTTTGTCAATTCCTTCGCGCGCAGGTGCAAGGCGGCCGTCTCACGGAGATACAGCAACTCGGAAATGACCGGATCGTCACGATGACGGTCTCTACCAGGCACGGGCCCAGAACCATCGTCTGCGAATTCACCGGCCAGCACGCCACGATTCTCCTTCTGGATGAACGACGCCATATTCTGCGAGATCTCAACCGTCAGCACGCGCTCGTCGGTCGGTCGTACGAAGCGCCTGCGCCGCGCCGCGCCGCGCAGGAGAAGGCCCCACGCTTCAATCCACAGAGAGCCACTCACCGTTTTCCAGTGTCTCAGGCGATTGAAGCCCATTATCAGGACAAGGAGCGAATGCTGGTGGGAGCACGCGAGCAACAGGAACGGCTGCGCATGCTCAAAAAATCGCTCGCAAAAACTCTGCGCCGGATCGACGCCTGGCGGCAGGATCTCACCACGGCCGCCGCGTACCGCGATTACGCGCGGTATGGCGAGCTGCTCAAGGCAAATTTGACGGCCGCCACCGCAGGCATGGACCAGATCACGCTGATCGATTATTACGACCCGTCGCTTCCTGAAGTCACCCTCCCGCTCGACCCGACCAAATCAGCCCTGCACAATATGAACGACTATTTCAGAAAGCACCGCAAGCACCTGTCAGCCGAGCGAGAATTGCCTCCCCGAATCGCCGGCGCCGAACAGGAAGTCGAGGCTTTGCGCGGAGAGATCACCTCCATCAAGGAAGGCACCTGGGCGGCCCCTCTGTCTACGAGTTCCGCTCCCTCGACCGGCAAGTTCGAATCGAGCCTCCGGCGATCGGCTCACAAGCGGAAAGTTCCATTCCGGCGGTTCATGTCGGCCGACGGTCTGCCCATTTTTGTCGGACGGAACGCCGAAGAGAACGAGGAGCTGACATTTCGTCTCGCAAAGAGCGACGACTTGTGGCTCCACGCCAGAGGGGCTCCGGGATCCCACGTCGTCATCCGACTGGCCAAGGGCGTTGATCCGCCGCTGGACACCCTACGCGATGCGGCGACGCTCGCCTTGCTCTATAGCGACCTCAAGAAAAGCGGGAAAGGCGAAGTCATCTATACGAGGCGCAAGTGGGTGAAGAAGGCTAAGGGACAGGCGGTGGGCGCTGTCATCGTCACCCAGGAAAAGACAATTTCCGTCAAGGTCGACACCCAACGATTGGCGGCTCTGAAAGAGCGCAGTAACTCACCTCTCTGAAAGATTGGATGCCCATGTCTGTCACTGCGTGGTCGATGAACAAAATCATTATTGTTTAGGTGATTGCCGTTTCGTGGGCTATGCTGTTGTCACTCCAGTATTCCACGTAAGCGGAGGTCGCCTATGCCACCTCTCAGCGCTCTGTCATCGGTTCAAGGGACAACGGTCCTCGCGGTCGATGACGACCCCGATGCCTTAAATTTGTGCCGTCTCTTCTTGGAAAAGGCAGGATTCTCCGTCCTGTCGGCAGCCGGGAGCTCTGAAGCACTCAAGATCTGTAAAAGCCACTCAGGGCCAATTCATTTGTTGATTACTGACTTGATAATGCCGCCTCCGGATTTTTCATTTGCCTCCGGCGACAATGAGTTTCCCCACGTTCACGGACATGAACTTGCAATCCGCGCGCTACGTATGCGAAAGGATCTTCATGTCATTCTGATGTCGGCAAATATCGACAAGGACTTGCAGGGTTACGGAATACGACGTGGGTGCGTCCCGTTTATCACGAAACCGCTTGAAGCCCAGGCGCTGGTCAGCCTGGCTCATGACACGCTGAAGGCTCCTCCTCCCACTGTCGAGTCGCTCCAAAAACAACATACTGGCGAGATCAAGGGCGCTGATGAATGGTTTGATTGATCCCTTCCGCCTACACGTTTCATTCCTCATCATCCTCAAAATAAAAGGGGTGCCATCCCATGATGGCACCCCATAAAAAATAGCGTTCTTGCTTCGTTTACCAGCGATCGCGCTTCCCGCCGGGACCACGACCGCCACCTCCACCGCCACCGAATCCCCCACGGCCACCGCCTCCGCCACTACGCGGCTCCTGGGGACGCGCTTCATTCACCGTCAACGTCCGGCCGCCCATATCTGAGCCGTTCAGCGCCGTAATCGCAGCCTGCGCCTCGGAATCCGAGGACATCTCCACGAATCCAAACCCTCGGGACTGTCCCGTGAACTTGTCCGTGATGATCCGCGCAGAAGCCACCGCCCCATGTGCGCCGAACAAATCGCTCAATTGCTGCTCGGTCGCTGAATAGGGCAACCCACCGACGTAAATCTTCGAACCCATCTGGGGTTCCTCCTTTGAATATGACATTGTCTTGAACACGAGGAACGGGGGAAGGAGCGGGCCGAAGACGCGAGACATGCGGCGACTTGGGTCTGACTTCCGACGAGATTCCCGGACAAGGCAACATCCATGTTGCGGGCCTTACTTTCCTCAGTGAATTCGCTTCCTCGCGAGGCCCGTACGACAAAGCCTTTCAACCCTAGCATAGGGGGTGGTGGATTACAACCGAACTCTTGGGGTGAAGGTCTGCATGCTATGTCATTCTCCGACCCGCACGAGCGAGCCCTGTACTTTGCAATAGGCAAACGTCTTATAGAACAACAGGACGGCTCCGATCAGCAAAATGCCATTGAGTCCGCCAGCCCACCCAAGATGTGCAAGCGGGACGCCGGTACCATTGAGCACGACCCGCATGCCTTCGAAGACATGCGCCGCGGGGTTGATCCAGGCCACCGCTTGAAGCCACATGGGCAGGACTTCCATGGGATAAAAGACGCAGGAAATGGGTTGGAACAGAAACACCAGACTCCAGGCAAGAATTTCCGCCTCCTGACCGAACCGCATGATCAGCGAGGTCGTCAGGACCCCGATAATCCACCCGGTAATCACAAGATTCAAGACGAACGGCAGCAGCCACAGGCCCATGACCAGCACGTTGTAGTCGTAGAATAGCCAGGCGCAGATGCCCATCACGAACGACACGCAGGTGACCTTGAAGATGCTCATCGCGATCGTCGACGCGAGGACTTCGGCGGGCGTGAGTGGACTCGCAAAGAGGTTCATGAGATTTCTCGCCCACAATTCCTCGAGAAAGGAGATCGTGATGCCTTGCTGCGAACGAAACAGCATGTCCCAGAGGATCAACGCGCCCAGGAAGAACGTCACGAACCCTGGGACCTGAGGCTGGTATTTCACGAGATATATGGTGATGAATCCCCAGATCACGAGGTCTAAAAAAGGCCAATAGAAAATCTCCATGATTCTGGGCAAGCTC
>JAICVE010000397.1 GCA_025935475.1 Nitrospira sp.
GAACGCAGGAAGGAACTGGAGGAAGCCGTCACGAAAGCCAAGGCAAAGGACGAAGAGGCCAAGCAGGCCTATGAGGCGGCGGAGAAGCGGGCCAATGAGGAAGCGGAGAAAAAGAGCGCTGCGCTGAAAAAGGACGTGGACGTCGATGAGTCCGCGTACGCGAAAGAGCAGGCGGCCATGGTGCAGACCAAAAAAGAGCTCGACGCCGTGCAAGCCGCGCTGACGTACTTCACCACGAGGCCCGGAAAGGGTGTGAGCGTCGCCCGACCTGATTTGAGCATGAAATCCGACCAGACTGCGGCTCTCGCGCAGCTGGGAAAGAAACTCTATTCGAACAAGTACGGCTGCAACGGGTGTCACAGCCTTGCCAATGAAGGGGGCAAGGTCGGACCGGCGTTAGACCGAGCGGGATTCCGGTTGAACGGCACCTGGATTTACCGATGGGTGAAAAATCCGCAATCGATGAAGCCAGAGACGAGGATGCCGGCGCTGGGGTTGAGCGATGCAGACGCAAAGGCCGTGACCATGTACCTGGGCACCCTGCGGGCGCCCAGGGCCGAAGAAGCGCCGGCAGCCAAGCCGGCGAGCTGAGGCGGAAGCAGGCCGCCTGGCCGGATTACCACAAGAATCCTAAGAGCAACCCGCCAAGAATCACCGTCCCGATCCATGCATGTTGCTGAAAGAGCTCGAACGCCCGCGCGGGTGAGACCGGCGTTCTGAGCTCATTGACCTGTTTGGCCAAGAAGAGTCCCACTGCCGTGAGCACGCCGTAAGCGATCCCGCCGATTCCGACGGTTCCTGCGCCGATTCCCAGCAAGAGCAGCATCATCGTACCGGCGGTTCCCACGGCGAGCCACGTGCGGGAGCCGAAGTACAGGGCGGATGACTTGACGCCGACGCGGCGGTCGTCGTCCATGTCTTGGAGTGCATAAATCGTATCGTACGCCATCGCCCAGCAGACGGTGGCAGCAAATGTCAGCCAGGCGGCACTCTCGATCGTTCCGCGCGACGCCGCCCAAGCCATGATCGTTCCCCATCCGAAGGCAATGCCCAACACGGCCTGCGGAAGGTGAACGACCCGTTTCGCGAAGGGATACAACGCCGCTAGCAGGATGGCGACGGGACTCAGCATGATCGTGAGGACATTGAGCTCCAACACGAGGAGTGCCGCGAGCGTCAGCAGCACGGCCAAAACCGCGAGGGCGTGCCATGGCTGGAGTTCGCCTGATGCGAGCGGCCGTTGGCGCGTTCTCGTGACATGCCGATCGAAGGATCGATCGGCGAGGTCGTTGAGGATCACGCCTGCGCTTCTCATCAAGAACGAACCCAGCATAAAAATAACCAGCAACCGCAACGGCGGAATGCCTTTCGCAGACAGGACGAGCGCCCAGAGAGTGGGCAGCATGAGCAGCCACGTGCCTGTCTGGCTGGGCAACCGAATGAGCCGGCTCACGGTGGACCAGGTCAGCCGGGGAACGCGTTCCGTGCTGGATGCCGACATGGGCGCACCCTAGCCGAGGGGTCCTACCCTGTCAATTGGAGGCCGGATGGCGTAAGGCCGGATGGCTCGGTTGTGTCGTGCGGAGTGATTTCGGTATAACCATGCTGTGCGGGTATATCCTCCAGGCGTTTCCGGGCGCAGTCGGGCCCTCCGGGCATGCGTCGGTCTCTTGTTGTTCTCGTTGACGGGGTGCGGGCTCTTTGGCAGCCGTGACGGCGTTCACATCGGATATTACCTCCCGTTGACGGTTCAGCTGCGACAGGCTCCCACGGTCGCGGCGGCTCAACTGACCTATCAGGACGCGTGCGGTCAGAACCAAGTCTTGCCGTTCGGTCCGCAATTGGCCGAAGCCATCACGCGAAAGTCCGGACGCGTCTTCGAGAAAATCGTAACAGACAACGCACCTGCTCCTCCCTCCATAGATGGGTACGAGGACGTGTCGGTTGGCATGACGACCTTGGATCTGTTCATTCCGAGACAAGTGACGAGGAGCCATCCTGCCACTTTGGCCATCGGCTTGGATTTTGGCTACATAGCTGCCGACGGCACCGTGCTCTTCAGCAAAAAGCTCCAAAGCGTGGGCAGCGGCGATGTGGATGTCAACGCGTCCTCATGCGAGATCAAAGGTCTCGACAAAATTGTGAAGGAAGCGATCGCCCACGTCACCGACGGTATGGCCGAGGCCTTAGGGACGTCGGTGAAAATTCGTCAAGCTGCTGGAGCCGGCCATGCCGGCGCCTCCGCCACAGGGGCCACACCGCCACCTTCGCCTATTGCGCAGTCCGCTCCTATGGTTCCTGTCCCGGTGCCGGTACCAGTCCCTGCTCCGGCCGCAGCGGGAGCCGCCGTGACGGAAGAGCAGCCGTCGACGCTGGTCTTTCGCGCGATCATTCGGGATGAGAACCGCAACCAGCTCTTGCATGAAGGCGAAAACGTGGACGTGGAGATCGAAATCAAGAACGAAGGGCCAGGGGCTGCCGCCGGCGTGGAAATCCTCGTGAGCGGCACCGCCGCGCTCGTCGAGATGATTCCCAGTGTCCTAACGGTTGGAGATATTCCCGCAGGCGACGTGAAACGAGTCTCCGTGAACGGAAAGGTCGGGGCAGTGGCCGAGGCGACACAAGCCGAACTGGTGCTCGCATTGCGCGCGAAATCACCGGCCGTCCAGCTACCATCGGTGAAGAAATACCTCGTAGCGGTGAAACCGGCGAACGCACCGGAAGCGATAGCCGTGCCGGTCGATGTCGACGAGATGCCTAAGCCGTCGTCGGGAAAGCTCAAACAGCCGAAGGCCGTGGGCATCGCCATCGGCATCGGGCAATTCCGTGAGAACGCCATGCCGCGCGTGAAGTATGCGCAGCAGGACGCCGACACGGTGGCAAAATACTGGAGCGCCGTCGGAGGGATTCCGCCGGAGCGCATCCGCCGTCTCTCCGATAGTCGGGCGCTCAAAGGCGATC
>JAICVE010000172.1 GCA_025935475.1 Nitrospira sp.
CAGGGCGCGCAAGCCATCGCGCAGCTTCTTGACAGCTGGCAGAAAAACGGGTCGGGAGCGTTGGCCACGATGGTGGAGGTGGCCGTTCTGTTCTTTGCCCTGGCTGGCGCCTTTGACGTACTGCAAGACGCATTGAACTCGATTTGGGGGGTAAAACCGAAACCGGAGGGAGGAACCCTGAGGCAATTCCGACGCCGGTTCTTGTCGATCTTAGGGGTGCTCGGAACGGCCTTTCTTCTCCTCGTATCGCTCGTCCTCGTGGCCGGTGTTGAAGCGTTCGCCTCGCACCTTCCCGGCACCGCTCTGAGGAACAATATCATCGTCGGCCTGATCTCGTTCTCGGGCGTCATGGTCCTGTTTGCCCTGATCTTCAAGCTGCTGCCTCAAGCCAAGGTCGCCTGGGCCGACGTGTGGATCGGTGCGGCGGTCACTGCCGCCTTATTTTCCGTGGGACGTTGGCTCATCATCTTGTATCTCGGCAAGACGGTCATCGTGTCGTTGTACGGGACCGCGGGTCCGCTCGTGGTCATCCTCTTGTGGGCCTACTACTCCGCGCAAATCCTCTTGTTGGGCGCAGAGTTCACGGCGGTCTATGCCAGCGAGTGCGGCTCGCGGTTGGTCGCTGCCGACGATGCCGTTGCAGTCGGAGAGCCGGCGAAAAGCAATGAGGCGGAACAGCAATCCATCCAGCGACGCGGACAGTGACAATTCGTCAATGCCAATCGCAGAGGAAACGGGGTCAGGCTCTGATCGATTGATTCAGTGGACCCCCTTCGCGATCGCCCTGGGCCTCGTCTTCTCGATGATGCCGGAGAGAGCGGAGTGGCTGTACGTGGCGGCCGTCGTGGGAGGACTCGCGTCGATCGCGGTGGGCCGGACGTTAGGACGATTAGACCGATTCTCGTTACAAGCGCGCGTGAGGAAATTCGCCAAAGGCTGGGTCGTCGTGGTTGCCTTAGCCGCCCTCAGCCTTCTGCACGGGAAATGGCAGCCGATGGTCTTTTTCGCCGTTGTCGGCGTCATCTCATCAGGCTTGTTCTGGTTGGGCTGCAAATCGAACAAGTAATGTGTGCGGAAGCGCCAGCCGACGCCGCTCCCACGGTTTGGCCCTTGACAATGCATCGCACAACCTCAAGAATCCCGCACGATGGATCCAAACTTTTGGCACCAGCGTTGGGAGAAAAACGAAATCGCGTTCCACGAGGGGAAGCCCAATGCTCTCCTGGTGCACTATCTCCACGAGCTGTCTTTAGCAAAAGGACGTCGGATATTTCTCCCGTTATGCGGGAAAACCCGTGATATCTCATGGCTCTTGTCAAACGGCTATCGTGTCGCCGGAGCCGAATTGAGTCAATTGGCGATCGAGCAGCTATTCATGGACCTCGGCCTGCAGCCGGACATTTCGGGCGTTGGCAAAGTCCAGTTGTGGAGCGCAACGCACATCGACATTTTCGTGGGTGATATCTTTGCGTTGTCGCGAGAGCAGCTCGGCCCGGTCGATGCCGTATACGACAGGGCAGCGCTCGTGGCGATGTCCGAAACCATGCGCCCTCACTATACGGCGCACCTCACAAAGCTGACCAATAACGCTCCGCAGTTGCTCATCTGCTATCACTACGATCAACGCCTGATGGACGGACCTCCCTTCTCTATCAGCGATGAGGAAGTCAATCGCTACTACCGCGGCAGTTATGATCTCAGGCTCCTTGTGAGTTCGGATGTCGCCGGTGGATTGAAGGGAAAATGCCCTGCCAAAGAACAGATGTGGTTACTTCGACCCAGGTGAAGGATACCGGCTCATCCATTCAACGCCTCAACGCCGCCAACCGACCATCGCTCGCCGTGACCACCTCACGTCCCGACGACCAAAGACTGTAGGGGCCCACTATCTGGCTAGGGGATTCCCCAGTTATTGGAGAGGGGCCTAGACCTTGATGATATGGGCGAAACAGGCGGCCTTCCGCATAACGGTGAGGAGGCAGTTATGCATCGACTTCCAACCATGCCTTCAGACAGGCCAATACCAGCCTCTGGTGAACGGGAACAACCCGAATTCTCAAGCGACGATGCAGCACTGAGTCATTTGAAACTGGGAACTGCATGGCTGTGCACAACCTTGGCAGGTGTCGCAGGATTGGCATACGCTTCGATCTCACAGACTTCACCACCGGCAACCATGCTGGTCCTCGTAGTGCTCCTTGCGGCGTACGGAGGCTACGGATTTTCTCTTCCGAAAAAGGACATCGTCCAGTTCGCAGACTCGTTCTACTATATGGGGTTCCTTTGGGCGATCTTTGGCCTGATTTCGGCGTTCGTCCTCTGGCCGGGCCCCAAATTGACCACGGACGCGGTGCTGACGACCTTCGGATATGCGTTGGTCACGACATTTTGTGGAATGCTGTTCCGTCTGGTCATCATCCAATTTCAGGACACGCATCCGGACCGTCTTGTTCATGCCCAAGAAGCAATCGACCATCGCATGGCGGCTCTCGTCCACCAGATCAACGAGGCCACGATGGAAATCAGTTCCTTTAGAGACCGCGCCGCCAGTGATCTTGATGGCACCCTCCATGATCTCGTGCGGTCATTGGCAGAGGTGCGCGAAAAGATCGCCGAGCAACACCGAACCATGGCCCACGTGCTGAGCGAAGGCCTTGAATCGTCTCTTCACGACCTCCTAAAGAGGCTCTCCGCCATACACATCCCTCAGGAAATGCTCACGGCAGAGGTGACGAAACTCATTACCGCATTAGGAAAACAGGGACAAGGGCTCGAACAAGCAGCGCACCGCCTGGAGACAAGCTTGACGCACGCAGCCCAAACTGCGACGGCATTTGGTGAGTCGCTGACCGGATCGGGAGCCGCAAAGGAGGTGGGTGTCGCGATCAATGATCTTTTCCTCAAGATCAAGGACAGAACCGAGCAATTTAGCGAAATGACGGCGGCGTTGGAGAGTAGCCGTTCAGAATTGAATGGCCAGCTCAATAGCTTGCAGTCGCTGCGATCGGCCGTGTCGACAGTTTCCGCTCAATTATCGGCATTCGAAACGGAGTTGAAGGATGTGTCGTCGGCCTCCATGGCGGCTGAGGTTAGAACCGGACTCACAAACGTGCAGCATGCCATCAGTTCAAGCCTCGAAGCGAGCCAAGCCATCGAGTCCACAATGCGGGGCATGTTGTTCTTCATGAAAGAGCGAGTCACCGAGGAGCATTCGGGTGCGAGACGCTGAATCGCGTTCAAACTGGGTGTTTGGCTTGTCGCTTGTTCAAGTGATCCTCTTGTTGTGCTTCGGGGCGATGATCATCTATGTGACAGAGAACGTGGAGGGCAGGGGACACGAGCCGCGCCAAGGCGTCGAGGAGACACAAACACCGGAGGCGAGTCTTCACGCGAGGCTTGATGCGACCGCGGAGAAAAATACCGAGTTAGAACGAGATCTGGGCGATATGACCGTGTTGGTTGATGAACTGAAGCTCATGGTCGGCGCGAAAGTGGCTTCTAAGGAAGGGTTTCAGGAAGCCATTGACAATCTGAAACGAGGGTATTCCCTGTGTCAGAAGGACAATAACACGTTACTCGAGACCAGCATTCAGAACGGTGCAGAAACCGTCCAGGTCATCGGAGACATTCCGGCCGACCTGATCGCAGGTTTGGCAAAGGGGGACCAGACGTCAGATCTCGACCAAATTGTGTCGTTCATTCAAGACGTGTACGAATACGAAAAAGACCATAAGTGTCGATTCAATTATCGACTGAAGTATGCCACTGACAACGACTACAGGAAAGCGAGAGAGGTATACGAGAAGTACTTCTATCCCGAAAAAATCATCAGAATCGGATGACTCTAAAGGCCTCTACGATGCCGTGGTCCGAGCTGAGGCGGAAGACGGTTCGACGAGGCGGCGCTTTTTCCGCTCAGGGATACCGCGAACTTCGAGGAAGAGCGGCACCGGACTCCCTGGCAGGGTAAGTGGACGGCGAAGCAACCACTTGCCGGTCGGCGGGGCCGTATGGCTGGAGAGCGGGAGCAGTTCCCCCGTGTCAGGATTGAGCAACATGGGAGTGGTGGCTTTTTTCCATCGTCGAAAGTTCCATAACCGTCGCCATAATGCCATGGTTCCCCCCCCCAATACCTTGAGTGATTGATGTGTCTCTCCGGCAGCCTCCGCATCTGTGACTACACACGTGCAAGTGCAACTAGAATACCACCAAAGGCTTGGGACGCTGTAATCAAAACACGATTGTTCTACATACGATTTACTACGCACTCGTCTGTTGCTCTCTTCTCATACTGATCGCGTACCTGTAGGTCTTAAGCAGCAGTGAGTGGACACCTTTGGACATCTTGCGCCAAGTCGCCTTCCAAATTTCATCGAGCACGGATTCTCAAGGCCGTCTGCACGCACGGCGCTTTTTCCGGCTCATCAGACGATCCAGTGTGAAGCTCACAAGACACACAAATACCGTTCCAAGGTCTTTGTGGGACAACAGCAAATCAAGAACACGTAAGAGCGAGGTAAATTATTTGTGCAATTCGGCGCGCGGCGGAGTGCGGCTCGTCATTGATCGGAGAGGCAGTCCGAGGTGTGGTCAGTCATGGCTCTGCGCCATCATGGAGAATCGATAGCAGAAGAGGAGGAAGGGTGCCACTCGGCCAGTTCCACCGTGATGCCCTCTGGGCCGGAGAGAAACACCAGCTTTCTGGCGTGAAAGTCCAGCACGTCGGTTCGTAGGGTCACGCCCTGGCTCGTCAGCCGTCCCACCTCTGCCTCCAAGTCGGTCACTGCGAAACAGATGTGGTTGTAGCCAAGCTTCGCCAGGTTTTGCACATTGGCCTCAGCGAGGTGTTGCGGACGGATGTATCGCAGAAGCTGAATTTCAAACCGAGGGTGGGCCTGTGTCGACACCAGCGTGACATGCTCAGCTTCGATCCCTTCTACCGCCATATAGCGGGCGAATGTCGGCCCAGAAATGATCACCGACTTCTCCTCGACGAATCCGAGGAGTGAAAAGAAGGCTTTCGCCCTGGCGACGTCCTGCACCACAACGGTCACATGGTCGATATGCAAAATCACAGGGTGGCATTTTACGGTTTAGACGAAGAAAGTTCCACGCTTAGAAGCGAGGCGTAAGCCAAAGACTGATCCATAAGGGGCATAAGTCTGGGTGCCTGGTGACTGTCGATTTTGCCGCCGATGAACGACTAGTGGGTAGGCGGGATTGAAGATTGAAGCATCCTTGAGGGGTCGTAAGATCTACATGAAACAGATGTCATAGGAGGGAAAGATGGCAGACATCACACATAGAGTTGGGATGAAGGCCCCAGTTTCCAAGGTGTATGCGGCACTATCCACGGTCGAGGGCGTCGCCGGTTGGTGGACAAAGCATACGTCTGGTTCATCCAGGGTTGGTGGAACGATCGAAGTTCGTTTCCATTCAACGGATGGAAAGGAGATCGGGAGCATGAGGATGGAAGTCACCGCCTTAGATCCTAACAAAAAAGTGCATTGGCGCGTTCAAGCGGGTCCAGAGGAATGGGTTGGAACGGACGTCGTGTTTACCCTTTACCAGGACGGCGATTACACCATCGTCCTCTTCGCCCATAAGAACTGGCGCGAGGTAAACGAGTTCACCTCTCATTGCAGCATGAAATGGGCAACCTTCATGTTGAGTCTCAGAGAGCTCGCTGAAGCTGGAACAGGGCACCCTTCTCCCAATGATGTCAAAATCGATAATTGGAATTAGAATTTCAGGGGAGAGGCTGCGGTTTGGGAAAGATCAGGGTTAGGATGCCGCATGTTTAGATTGAAGTCGAGCGGTGGAGGGGGCGCACGAGATGGGGGGTGACTCGGGCATGACTCTCTTGTATTTTCGACCGAGAGGCAAGAAACACATCGAGCGAAACGCGATCGTCGTCTCCAACCTTGAGAAACTCAACGCCCACATGGTTGTCCTTCATCCACTTGACGGCGGCAAGACGCACTTCGACGGGCGACTCGTCCCAGGGAAGATTCAGCATGAGCGCGAGTTTTTGGCCTGGCTCGAACAAGCGATTGATACGGAGCCGAGCGCCTTGACGGGAAAGATCAAGCAAGGTTCCGTCGTCGGAGTCCTCCGTCAACAAGAGCCTGACAGAGGCCTCTCCTGTAACGGCGATGCGCCTGGTAAATCGACTGTAGCGCATGAGGCCCTTCCTTGGAGGTTCTAATTGTAGGCCGAGTGGTAGACTCGCGGCAAGAGCCTACC
>JAICVE010000427.1 GCA_025935475.1 Nitrospira sp.
CGTCCCGACCATTCCGTGGTGTCCTGTTGACAGGCGGTGCACACGTAGGGGACGACGACTCGCTTCTTGAACTGCAGGGCTTTCTTGAGTTCGACGACCGCCTGTTCCATGTGCTGTTTGCGCAGGAACAGATTGGCCATGATCTTGTGATAATCCACGAGTTGATCCTGCGGGCCTTCAACGGTGGAGAGAATATCAAAGGCCTCGTCGACCATTTCCAGCCGGTAATAGAGTTTGCCGAGATAAAACTGCAGCACGGCATTGTGCGGATCCTGCTGCAACGCCTCCTGATAAATGCGGATGATTTCGCTCGGCTCCCCCTGTTCCAGAAACAGTTCTTCCAGCCGGTGAAGAATGATGACGTTGTGGGTCTTGGCATACACCTTTTTCAGAATCTCGACGGCGTCTTTGGTCTTGCCTTCCCGGATCAGCACTTCTCCCAAGCCAATGTAGGCGGGAAGAAATGTCCGGTCTTTCTTAATGGCACCTCGAAAATAGCGTCTGGCCTTGTCCGCATGCCCTCGCTCGAGCAGCTGTCGGCCGACTTCGTACATGCAGCCGGTGAGCAGCTGGGCTTCAGCGCGCCGTTCCGCTTCCGGCAGATTGGCCTTTGCCATGCGGTGCTGTATCTCCAGCGCGTCGCTCCATTTCTCAAGCCGGATCAGCAGGTCGCGCTTCCGGATCAGACCCGTCAGGTTGTCCGGTTCGATTCTCAGGATCTTTTGCAGCGTCTGGAGGGCGTCCTCATAGCGTTTGGCTCCTTCGAGGTCCTTCGACAACTCCAGCAGAATTTCAATGTTCCGGTCGTCAATACGCTGTGCATTCTGGTGCAACCTGATCGCTTCCGCATAGTTACTTTCCGAACGATAGATATTGCCCAACCAGAGCAGCGAGTCGACTCTGTTCGGATCGATCGAGAGCGCCTTTTCGAACAGGCCCACGGCATCGCTGGTCCGCTTTGACATGAAGGCATGGGTGCCTTCGCGGTGCAAAGCGTCCACCTTGTCTTTTCGCCGCTGAAGCCTGGTGCTCCGCCAGTGGCCGATCACATGGACCGTTTGACGCATCCCGACGGCCAGGGCGACGAGCAGGGCGCCGACTGCCATGGAAAAGACGACGAGCGTCACGGCGCTCAGGTCGAATTGCGTTGACGGGCCGGTGTGGACGGTGACGGTGCCTGGGTTGAGCTCTCGGAAGTAGCTGTAGAGGAAAATGCCGGCGCTGATCAGGAAAATCGTGGTGAGCAGCCTGAGCATGGCGCTACGCTCGTTTGGCGGTATGTACCCTTGGCCGGGGAGCCGTTTTTGAGGCGGCCAGCGCCGACGGCGCGTAGCCGGGGATCGGAACACGCCTCGCGTCGGCCCACAACCGTTCCAGTCCGTAATGGTGACGGGCATCCTGCCGGAATACGTGGACTACCACGTCGCCAAAATCCATGAGTACCCACTGCGATGATGCCTTGCCTTCGATGCTCAAGGCTCCAGATTCCGAATGGGAGAGCACGCCATCGACATGGTCGGCGATCGCTCTCGTTTGCCGATCCGAGTCGGCGGACCCCAGGACCAGGTAGTCGGCGACGGAGGTCAGCTTCGCAACGTGAAGGATGAGGACGTCGGTGGCCTTCTTGTCGAGCATGGCCTTCGCAATGGCAAGGGCCGTGGCCTTTGATGTTCGTGCGATCGGCGTCCTCTTAGTAGATATGATGTTGAAGTATATAGGATTCCACCACAGGCGGCAACAGATTTGCCGTGGGAGCTCCCTGTGCGATTCTTGCGCGAATGTCCGATGCCGACACGTGGTTGGGCGGCAAACGAAGGCAAATCAGCGATTGGGTGCCGACAGGAACGTTTAAACGCACGCTCCGTCCGGTATCTAACTCCACGAGCGATGCTTGCGGAATAGGTGGAATCAACGGCAACTCCGAAAGCGCCTGGAACGTCAGGCCGGGCCGGGAGAGGACCACAAACGAGCAGAGGGTCAACAACGTCGCCGGGTCGCGCCAGGTCGGGAATTCTAAGAAGGCGTCCAATCCGATGAGGAAGAAGAGTCGTGCTTCCGGTCCGTATTCTTGCTGCAAGAGGCGGATGGTATCGATCGTATAGGATTTCCCCGACCGGCGCACTTCGACATCGGAAATGGACAGAGAGGGGTCCGAGGCAATGGCCAGACGGACCATCTCAAAGCGGTCCTTGGCGGTCGCAAGGGTCTCATGTGGCTTGTGCGGCGGATCACCCGTCGGGATGAAGACCACTCGGTCGAGCGCGAGCACCTCACGCGCCTGGCGCGCAATCGCCACATGGCCATTGTGAATGGGGTTAAAGGTACCGCCCAACAAGCCTACCGAGGACACTCCCACCTCACGGGGGCGGCTCAAAGGATCACAAGATTATCCCGATGAATGACTTCCTCATATTCCTGAGGTCCAAGACGCGCCTGAATCTCGGCGGTCTTGAGGCCCTTGATTTTCATCAAGGTGTCCGAAGAACAATTCACGAGCCCTTTGGCGAATTCCTTACCGCCCGGGTCGAGGCAGCTGATCGGGTCACCGGCCTCAAACGAGCCAGCGACCGTGACGATACCGGACGCCAGGAGACTCTTGCCGCGCTTGGTCAATGCGTCAACGGCTCCCTGATCCAATGAGATGGCGCCGCGCGCCCGCAAGGTATAGCCGATCCAATGCTTGCGGCTGTTCATCCTGCGCGCCTTGGGGAGAAACAGGCTCCCGCCCGGATTACTGCCGGACAGGATCTGTGGCAACAG
>JAICVE010000278.1 GCA_025935475.1 Nitrospira sp.
CCAATCGAAGTACGTGATCTGGATCAGGAAGATGTAATTTTCGACACAGATACGGTCGACGTCGTTAAGAGGTAGATCAAGTTCCATTGCCTCGCGCAAATCTTGCGCGGCCGTAAAAAAATTGGTGATTACAGCTGGTTGCATTGGTTAAGAGGATAAGACCTTTCCTCCGATTGCCGTGACTAGGAAGTCACCGTGTTGATTTTACATTCCACTCTATAGGCTATAGCTCACAAAGCTGTAGGCGGACAGCCTCCGCCTCAACTGGATCGTGTTTAGCGGTATTGGAGGCGCCGGACGGAGTTGAACCGCTGGTGAACATCACAGTTTTGCAGACTGTGCCCTTCCACTTGGGTACGGCGCCCTACGATTGTTCTAGTCCGCCTTCACTCCACGCACCTTCTCATCGATGATGCGCTGGCCATACGCGATACCGTGGATATCGGCTTCTTGCTCGGTTTCATAAACAGTAGGTCCGGAGAAGGGCTGCACATGCAACAGACCATCAGTCTGCGAGTAGATCACAATCCGTAGCTTCCATTGCCCTGAAGCGGCGACCGGTTCAGGGTTGGACTTGATGATATAGTCCTTGTACTGAATCCGCCTTCCCACTCCGCAAGTCTATGACGTCGGCGTCTGCCTCACAACCCTCCAAACGAATTGCGGGAATATACTGGGGCTGATCAATCCGGGGCGAAAACTACGAAGGCAGAATGTTCATGATGGCGGAGAGGGTAGGATTCGAACCTACGGTCCGGGTTGCCCAGACAGCAGCTTTAGGGAACGCCGCTTCGATTCGGCCAACTCTCGCACCTCTCCGACCGCTTAAGGTAACGTCCGCAACAGCGGAAATAAATTCTGAGATTGCCTTAGCAAATTCCTGATCACCTTCCCGCTGTGAGGAAGGGTAGTTCATTCCACTCATTGCGCCTTAAGGGTGGTTCGGAGACGCCCCAAACGGCACTTATCGCTTCCCCCAGTTTCAAACCAGTGCAAGTCGAGTTCCCTAATCCGTTTTGGGGAACACATCGCGCTGAATACGGGAAAAAACGAATCGGATCACCCCTCAGTTATATGCTACGTATTTGAGGACTGGGAATCTGACTAGAAAGCCCGAGGACTATCAACAGCACCTGTGCGCAGAACATGGAGGTTTGATATGTCTGTCGCAAAGATTATCGAGATCAGCTGTGAATCGCCGAAGAGTTTTGAGGATGCCATTCAGGATGGCATCGCCAGGGCTTCCAAGACCGTACACAACATCAAAAGCGCGTGGGTCAAGGAACAGCATGCAGTGATTGAGAACGGGAAAATCACCATGTATCGCGTGGACCTGAAGGTTACATTCGTCTTGGACTGACAGGATCTTCGCGTTGCGGATACTTGAGCAGAACAATTGAGCGATATTTCGGCTCGAGAACGGCGAGATCTACGTGGAAGAGGGAGGACGTCGGCGTTATCGAATCCTCGGAACGGGCAGTTATCTTCCTCTTCTGGAAAATGCTGGAGATTCGCTGCTCCCTGGTGCGTGGTGTCCCCAACGTGATTAGAGGGCTTTTGTAACGAGCCTGACAGCTCATGGGGTATCTGTTTGCGCGGACTTGTGAATGCCGCATGACCTGCGGTTTACGAAATTTCGAGAACCTCAGACAACCTAAGCACAATAAACAACAAGCCGGGCTGCTGGCTAGGTTGTCCTGTCCTGGTAGCAGCGTGGTAGCAGAGGGGACCAACGATGAAGATGAAAATTGAGAACCGAACAAAGTGGGGCAGCCAGAGGTAGTTTCTCTGGCCGCCCCCTCCGAACTCAGCTCAGCCCAAATGCAGACATGAGACTATCTCCCATTTCTTCTCTGGTGGGCTAAGCCGCAACTTTAGACGCCATGCGCTCACAAGACCCCGCACACTTTCGACACATCTCGATGCACTGCTTTACCATCTGGTCGTCTCCTGCCACTTGTTCGCAGTCCTTCCCGCACTGCTTACACAGATCTGAACATAAGCGGCATATCCGGTCGTGAAACGGTGACTCCCGAAGCATGTAATCAGCAGCGGTCGCGCACATCTGTGCACAATCCTCAAATAAGCGAATGTGATCGGGTGCCGCATGGAGTCCACCCAGTTTCAAACAATGCGAGATTGTTTGGGTGCACATCGCATGGCAGTCTCGACAGAGCTGAATGCATTTTTGCATCTCCTCATCGGTGTGATGCCCACCCTGGACCATCGAAGGCTGCGCTTCTGAGCCGCCGGTCGCGGCATAGCCCTTCGGTAAGAGCATGAACGAAGCACCAGTGGCCATCAGCGACGCGCCGGTGGATAGAAATGATCTCCTGCTTATAGTGTTGATAGCTGGCATGACTCCTCCTTACGTGGCTTGCAGTTCTTGTCCATTGTCCTGGAAACAGCGAAACCCGAAGGAGGTATCAAATTCTTAGAACGGTAGTTGGGATCGAAACATGAATTGGAGTGTCGGCACTGCGTGGAGGGTGTTCTGGTCCGACAACAAGTGCTACCAGAGTAGGCAGTTGAGGCGGGTCCTCAAATTCCAGCACCTTGGGGACAGGCAGATCCGGGGTAAAGGAGGCGTGAGACTGTGGTCCCAACTCGATGAAAGCATCGCACGTCTGCCGTACCGGCTGCTCCGTGGTCGATGAGCAATCCATTTGAGATGGTGTCTGTAATGGAAGTATGCAAGCGTAGGCATTGAAGGTGAGGACGAGCAACAATGAGACAAGGAACAGTGCCATCCTAGACATGACAAAATGTTAACGCCGGAGGTACCACGAGTCAATCTCGCGAAATCCCCGGAAGGACGGGCTGATTAGCAGGAGCCTGGACGACGTTCTTCAAATTCGACCACGCCGCGCCGTCTATCCAGTTCTATCAGGCAGCACTCATCTAGCAATTTTCGAAGCTGTTGTCGGCCGCGTTGGACTCGGGATTTCATGCCGGGGACTGAAAGGCCAAGCCTATTCGCCGCTTCTTGGTTGGTCAGACCCTCCAATTCCACAAGTTTGATTGCCTCTCGATAGTCTGCTGACAAACGGTCAATCATTGGTCGAAGACAATGCGAAAGCTCGTATTTGGCTTCGCTCTCATCCTCCTCAATAACCACTGCCTGCTTATCCTTCTCAATTTCTGTCGCGAGGCCGACTGGCAATTCCCGTCGCCGCTCGGCTGATCGGTAGCGGTCGATGATGGCATTGCGGGTGATTTGAAAGACCCAAGAAACCATTCGTTCCGGCTCCTGAAGGGTTTGCGCATGCCGATGCACTCGCAAGAAGACTTCTTGTAGAAGATCTTCAGTTTCCGCCTCATTGCCGACGCGCTTGGCTATGAAGGCTCGAAGACCATTGTGGAGCTGTTCCCAAATGTTCGCCGCCGCGTTTTCCATTTCGTCTCCAGTAGGTGAGAACCGGCTGCGCCTATGACACAGCCGGTTTAAAGCCTACTCCACTGTGAAATCAAGCGTCATCCCCTTGTGATAATGGAGGGCTCGGCTCGGCAGATCCGTAAAGAAGCAGATCATCCCATAACGACCTGGTTCGAAATCGCTGGTGAAGAAGCCGCGTGACCCTGGCTCAATCCCGACGATCCCTCCGACCGGCTGACCGGGCGGCGGTCCGGAGTCTCCTGGCTCCAGCGCCGTCGCGAAATCTTTAGCAGTTGCCCCTGGTTTCAGCTTGACCAGCACGACCTCGTGAGCTTGGGTGCCATCGTTGAGCACTTCGATGGTGTGGTGACCGGGCTTCAGCGGATGGGACAGCATAAAACCAAAATCTCGCTGTCTAATGATGGCCGTCGACCGTGGGGCGTCATGCCGATTCTGCGCCGGTATTACGGTTACTGCCTTGACCATCCCGCGGGCTCCATGAAGGACTCCGTGCTTATCTGGGATGAGGCAAAGCAGCGCATAATGACCGGGCGTGAACTGTACCGTCGAAGAAGCGCGGGCCCCTGGGAGGATGGCATTGGGGCCACCGACGTGCTTGACCCAGCTAGGTAGATGTTCAGGGTGGGTCTTCATGGCCTCATGTATATCCGCTACTGTTTTATCATCAGGAAACTGGACAACCTGCATGTGATGCAAGTCTTTCCCGTTGTTGGTGATCTGTATGACTCGGGAGCCGGCAAGAATGCGGTCGGGTCCCGCAAACCCATAATCGGTCGCGATGTAGTTGGTCTCGTCGAATGCTCCTGCGACATTGGGCCAGCCCCCTACAAAGGAAAGAAGCATGGCCACCAAGAGCGCAAGTGACGGCAGGGTTGGACTCTCAGTCTTGGATGTTGAACAGGTCGGAAGGCCCTTGGCCGCTTTATTGGGAATGCAGCAACCGGTGTTCGAGAGGGTCCTATCAACCGGAAGCTGCTCATGCACCGTGAAGACTTCCCACGCGTTGCCATCAGGATCAGAAAACCAGAGCTTATCCTGACGAGCGAAGCAACAGGCCGTATTTTCCTCGACGCGCTCCAAGATGCCTTGGACC
>JAICVE010000151.1 GCA_025935475.1 Nitrospira sp.
GCTTGCGCCGGACCATGATCCCGAGCCAGCCCTCAGAGTCGAACCCTAACGACCTGCATAGAATCTGAATGCTGCCACAACCTATTGTCTCTAGCCGGCCGACGGTGTACTTGATCGACGGAAGTGCCTATATCTATCGAGCGTTCTTTGCCTTGCCCGCGCTGAATAATTCCAAGGGCCTGCAGACGAACGCCGTCTACGGCTTCACGACCATCTTGTTAAAAATCATCCGAGAGCATCAACCTCACGGCCTGGCAGTGGTCTTTGACGAGGCAGGTCCGACGCTGAGGCACGAAGCCTACCAGGCTTACAAGGCTCAACGTCCGCCCATGCCCGACGGCATGAGCGCACAAATCCCTTTCATCCATCGCGTCGTCGAGGCCCTGAACATCCCCGTGGTCAGGCAAGCTGGGTACGAAGCCGACGATTTGATCGGCACTTTGGCCGTCCAAGCGGAACGGGCTGGGTACGATGTCGTGATTGTCACCAGCGACAAGGACATGTTCCAACTCTTGACCCCGCACGTTCGCATCTACGATCCGGTGAAGAGTAAATGGGTCGGCGAAGCGGAATGCCGTGAGCGCTTCGGCGTCGAGCCGGCCCGCGTTGTGGAAGTGATGGGCTTGATGGGGGACAGCACCGACAATATCCCCGGCGTGAGAGGCATCGGCGAAAAAACGGCGACGAAGCTCATCGCCCAATTTGGCACCATCGAGGAACTCCTGCGCCGTGTCGAAGAAGTCACGCCCTCCCGTGTCAAGACCTATTTGGTCGAACAGGCGGAGAACGCTCGCCTGAGCCGAAGGCTTGCCACGATCGAGACGCGCGCGCCGGTCGAGTTTCATCCCGAACAGTATCAACTCAAACCGGCAGATCAAGACCGGTTTGCCGATCTGTTGCGTGAGCTCGAATTTACCACCCTCCTCAAGAACCTCCAGGCTTCGGCGAAGCCGCCGGAAGCCAGACGGCTGGATGCCACCATCGTCATCGAGGATGAGGCCTCAGCCCTGCGCTTCGTCAGCGCCTTGCCGCAGAATGCGCCTCTTGGCATCCAATGCCTGCTGGGAGGCGGGGCAGGACTTCAAACACAACTGCTCGGCCTTGCGCTCTCAGACGGCGTGAACACGGTATTTGTTCCGTTCGACCCCCAGGCCGTCATGCCCTCGATTACGGCGTTGCTTCATGACGCCCTGCGCCCAAAGGTCGTTCACGATCTC
This sequence comes from Nitrospira sp., assembly GCA_025935475.1. Lineage (GTDB taxonomy): Bacteria > Nitrospirota > Nitrospiria > Nitrospirales > Nitrospiraceae > Nitrospira_C. The sequence goes on from JAICVE010000151.1 coordinate 1,218, forward strand.
AAAAGCACCCTGCTCTCGCTTCAGCAGGCCGGCCTTGTGCTGCGCGGTCCTTGCATCGACACGATGATCGCCGACTATCTTCTGAACCCGAACCGCCGTGACCATCAGCTTGAGACGATTGCCTTGGAGGTCCAGGGAGTACGGCTTCAGCGTGGGCAGACGGCGGCTCCGCAGTCACTGTTCGAAATCGATACCGGCTCACGGGAAGATGCCGCCGAAGGGGCCATCGCTTTGGCCAGCCTTGGCCCCGCGATGAACCAACGCCTGTCGGAACAGGGGAGCCTGACGCTGTTCAATGAGGTGGAAATACCGCTTGTGCCGGTCTTGGTTGAGATCGAGCGGAATGGCTTCCTCTTGGACGTCGATCGGCTGCACGCTCTGGGCAAGGAACTGGAACGTGAGATGGACCGCACCATGGAAAGAATTGCCGGATTGGCCGGAGGCGAGTTCAACATCAATTCACCGAGACAGCTCGCGGCCGTCCTGTTTGAAAAACTCGGTCTGAAGCCATTGCGCAAGACAAAAACAGGCTATTCAACGGACGAAGAGACCCTTACACAGCTCGCTGCCCAGCATGAGCTGCCGACGCACATCCTGAATTGCCGCAGCATCAGCAAGCTGAAGTCCACGTACGTCGATGCACTGCCTCTCCTGATCAATCTACAGACCAGGCGGCTCCATACCTCGCTGAATCAGACCGTTGCTGCCACAGGACGGCTCTCGTCCACAGAGCCGAATCTGCAAAATATTCCTGTTAAGGGTGATTACGGGCTCCGCATCCGGGAAGCCTTCGTCGCTCCCGAGGGCCATAAGTTACTGTGTGCCGACTATAGCCAGATCGAGCCCAGGATTCTCGCGCACTTGTCCCAGGATCCGCGACTGCTGGCCGTGTTCTCGAACAGCGAGGATATTCATATGGCGACGGCCATGGAAATTTTCAGCCTGCCAGCCGATCAGATCACGAAGGATATGCGCCGCGCGGCCAAGACCGTCGTCTTCGGCATCGTCTACGGGATCAGCCCCTTCGGCTTATCCCAGAACATCGGCGTTCCCCAGGGTGAAGCCAAAAAATACATCGAGACGTTCTTCGAACGGTTTCCGGCGGTGCGGGCGCTCATGGACCGCAATATCGCCGAAGGAAAAGCCAAGGGATATACGACGACGATCCTAGGCCGCCGCCGTCCGATTCCGGAATTGCAAAGCGGAGATCCGGTCCAGCGCAGTTTCGGCGAGCGCATGGCCGTGAACAGTCCCATCCAGGGCTCGGCGGCAGATCTGATCAAGGTAGCCATGATCAATGTCCACAACGTTCTGCAGCACGCACTGCCTCATGTGAAGATGATCCTTCAAGTACATGACGAATTGATCTTCGAAGTGGCTGAGGAAGAGTTGGAGGCCGCCACACGGCTCGTACAAGATGAAATGGAAGGAGTGGGCAAGCAGTTGGGATTGTCAGTACCGCTCAAAGTTGACGTGGGTGTCGGCAACAATTGGCGAGCGGCGCATCCTTGACGGGATTGGGAGTGCCGATCGGGTGGGAACCGCCCCGTGCGGCTCGATGGCATGGGGCATAATGTCGATAGGAGGGGGTATGAACCAGGGACGCGTCATGATGATTTCTCTGGGAATCAGCGTGCTGGTGCCGACTTGCATCTTATGGCTCTTGAATCCCGTGGCTCCCAAAGCGCAGGAGCAAAAACGGTTTGAGTACCGGATCGTGGAAGTATTGCCTGATACCATGACCATGCAAACCAAATTAAACGAGTTCGGCATGAGTGGCTGGGAACTGGTTGCCGTCTCCATGGGCAACATGACAGAACCGAGGTTGATCTTTAAGAAATAATTCTGTCCCCCCGCGACCATGTCGGAACGAGGCATGAACGACAAGAGTCAACCCATCGCAGACGTCTGTGGTTCGCCAGGAGCGATTGGAGTCGGCAGGAGAAGTTTTCTAGTCTCGGCGCTGGCAACCGGATTTGCGCTGGCCGTCCGGCCAACCTGGTCATCGACGATCGTCACTGATCCCACAGGGCTCACGACAGGTGAGATTCGGATTCCCACCGACGCGGGTGAAATCCCAGGGTATCGAGCCATGCCGTCGGAAGGGCGGGCATTTCCGGCAGTGCTGGTTGTTCAAGAAATTTTCGGCGTTCACGAGCATATCAAGGATGTCTGCCGCCGATTGGCCAAGTCGGGCTATTTGGCTGTGGCTCCTGAGCTGTATGCGCGGCAGGGTGACGTTTCACGCTTGAGCGAGATCGACGAGATCCGCAAGATCGTGGCGAACGTGTCGGATGCGCAGGTGATGACGGATTTGGATGCCACCGTGGAATGGATCAAGGCTTCGGGGGACGGAAACGTCAAGAAGCTCGGGGTCACCGGATTCTGTTGGGGTGGACGGATTGTCTGGTTGTATGCTGCGCACAGTGTTCAGGTGAAGGCCGGCGTGGCGTGGTATGGACGACTCGTCGGTAAGGCGACCGAATTGCAACCGGCGCATCCGTTGGACATGGCAGCAAATCTGAAGGTTCCGGTTCTCGGTCTGTACGGCGGAAGCGATCAGGGGATTCCGCTGGAGACCGTGGAACAAATGAAGCAGGCTCTGAGGGCTGCTGACAGCGCTTCGACGATCATCGTCTACCCAGATACGCCGCACGCCTTCTATGCGGACTATCGGGCGAGCTATCGCAAGGAAGCAGCTGAAGACGGCTGGAGCCGTTTGCTTGCGTGGTTCAAGGAACATGGGGTTGCCTGATCCCGCTGCCCACTAGCCCGCCTCCCTACCTAGAACGCCGTTCAAACCTGTGCCGCTCGTTGGTCTCCGCCTGCAGTCTCTCCGTCCCGGCCGCGCGTTGACGCGGAGTTAGGAGTGGCACTGCTTTTGCGGAGATCACCCGAGTTTCACCTGACGAAAAGATTGGGATTTATCCACCTGAGAAAGGGATACCGCCATGATCCATACCCTGGAGCTCGATAAGCAGACCGCCTCCTTCGTTCGGCAGCTTGAAGAACAACGGCGGATTGAAAAAAATCTGATGGTGGAACGGGTGCGGGGCACCAAGGAGGGGTTGGAATCGGTCTTCCACGACATCCGAGAACGAGTGGAGGCGCTCGAGCGCATGACCAGCTCGGTCAGTACGAGCTATATCGCACCGATCGGCTGGAGTCAGCTGATCTTCGCCGGCACCGACGGCCACTCGAACACGATCATGTCCGGAGACCGCGACGATACCCTCTGCAAACATGACCGGGTTCGCTATCTCGAGGACGCAAGCTACCTGCGCTTAAGCGCCAATCCCCATTATGTCGAACGCGTGCTTCCCAATAAGTCGGCTCATGCCAGGGCGGCGGCGAATCCTTCCACCTGGGACAATCTCGGTTACGTCCATGTGGGCTATTCAACCAGCCTCTCCCTTCCTGCGTCACTGGAACCGACGACGGTTTCGATCCTGTCACGGCTGAATACGCTCTTCAATTGGGTGGAGGTCAACGCCGTCGCCGAGGACTGGCATGCGCATGTCGCCGCAATTGCCCGCCTGTGGGTTGCCTATGACGGTGAGTTTCGCCAAACGCCGCCGGCGCAGTTTGTGAATCTTCTGGCGACGCCGAAGGAGGTGAAGACCCATCAACACATGGAGTCCTTGGCCCCCAGCGCTGCCTTAGCCATGCAGCTCGACGTGTCGCCTGGCAGCGGGACGACGCTCACCCTGTATGAATCCATTGAACTGGTCGCGACGACACCGAACGGCCATGCCTACATCGATGGAGTGTTTGCCTGGGAGCCTCTGGCAGTGCAAGTACGGGAGGGGTGAGTCGGCAGGAACTCGAGGAATGTTAGGAAGAGTAGAACGTGCCGACAATCTGCGTCATATTGAACAACATGGCGTTTCTTCTCGTGTAGGCGGCGTGGCCATAGTAGTGGTCACGCGGGTTTGTTGAGCCGGTGGAATCCTTGTAATCGACCAGCAGACAGCGTCCTTCGCTTGGAAAGCGCACGGCTCGTCTTGAGCATTCCAGCCAACGCTCGAACCCGTCGAACGGTTCGACCAACTCCCAGATCGCCTTGTTCGCGGCGTGTGCCTCTTCAGTCAGCGGGACGGCGTCACTGCCGGCCACAGCGAGTTCCTGCACATAGTCGCCGCCCCAGGCGATCGGCATTTCCATCGTGATCTGTGGCAACTCCATCTTCGCAAGCCATGTCTTGCTGTCCGTCCGGAGGCTTCGGTGGTTCACCACATGAAGCATCTTTCCAATGCCTGAGGTATCCCACCCATAACGCACGGGCTGTCCGAGCGTGACGATGTCCAATGCCACACCGTTCAACACGTTTCCAGCGGCCAATAGCGAATCCAGCCGTTCGACGGTTGAGGCAAGTTCCGCTTGACCGCTCTGTTCCGCATAGGAGGTCAAAATGGTGAAGAGCTTCGCTCTGCCTGTGATCGGGCTGGGGCACAACAGATTCGATATGAGAGACAGTACGAGCCCAGCTTGACCGTGCGCTTGTACCAGAATGCGATCGCCCGATGCGAGGCGCTGGGCACCACAATGCGACCTGAGGTCGTTCAAAAGTCGCACGGCCGCGACTGCCCGTCCGAGGTGATGGTGTTCGGAAGACCACAGCCTTCGCAGGCAGGTGATGGGCTTTGTCGATGATGTGTTCATCGCCCGTTGAGTCAGGTCCACTACCGCCTGTGTGAAGTTTCCAGCGTCACCGATCTGTTCGTCGAGTAGTTTCTTCGTTGCCTCGTCGTCATTCAGCGGGGGCATCATTCCGCCGGGAAGAAGGGGAATGCCGTTGCTCTCTTGCCGCATGGCGGCCAGCAACGCGTCGAGCCCAGATACTCCGCGGGAGTAGCCACGCTTGAGTCCGCCGGCTTCGTCCAGCCGCTGGGCACCGAAGACATCGGTGCCGTGAAGTGCACCATGAAGAAAGAGGATTGTCCGAACGCCGGCGTGCGAGAGGGCGCGACCATGACCTGCCATCGCCTCAAGCCACTCGGGTGAATCGGGAGGCGCGCCGACGGTCAACTCGGTGACGGCTAGTCGCTCGCCTGGGTTTTTCCGCGAGAGTTCGTCATGCTGGAAATTGTTTTCAACCGGCATGGCAAATGGTCATAACTGATCTTGAGGGGCCACTGCAACGGAAGGAGTTAGCGCATGACCGGAGCCAAAGGCTGAGGATCGTTCGGAGGAGGCGACGGTTGAAGCTTGTTTTTCGGCATCACGGCTGTGGCCGTACAGATGTTCTTCTCCTCATCGGTGTGATGATCGATGATTTTCACGCCTTGCAGGTATTCCTGGACGATTTCCTCACGAGTCAGTTCGATGTCTTGGTCCGCGGCTTTCCCTGACCTCTCCCGAATGCGATCCACCATGTGCTCTTTCACGAAAATGCGGATTTGTTTGGCGAGATCCGTGCGGGCCGACAGTTCGGA
>JAICVE010000086.1 GCA_025935475.1 Nitrospira sp.
ATCAGGACGGTGGAACTCGGACGGAAGGTGCTCGTGATCACGGGCGAAACCTCCCGTGCAGAAGCACTCGCTGCCGCGTTGGCTCACCCAACGACGGTGACCGCCGCCCTTCACAGCATGATGCCTGACGAGAAGAGGGCTGACGTCTGGGAGCGGATTCGGCAGAACCATGTTTCCGTCGTGGTTGGCACGCGAGCCGCCGTGTTCTTTCCGCTCGATTGCATCGGTCTGATCTGGATCGACCGCGAAGAGGATTCCGCGCTCAAGGAACCGATGGAGCCGAGATATCATGCGCGGGATGTTGCGTGGATGAGGGCCCAGAAGGAAGAGGCGCTTCTCGTCTTGAGTTCGACCCATCTTTCTCTCGAGGCGTGCGGCCTGGAAGCGCCGAAGCAGCTACTCAAAGCGCGCGGTCGACCCGATAGCTCGCCGCAGGTCGAGGTCGTGAATCTTCGAGGCGAGGATCGTCGACTGCTCTTGAGCGTCCGGCTGCACGAGGCCATGCGCGAGACCATGGCGCGTCAGGCTGGCATTCTGTTATTTCTCAACCGGAAGGCCTATGCGGGCGCACTCATCTGTCGAGACTGCGGCCTGGTTCCTCGCTGTCCCTCCTGTGCCGTGGCGTTCGCATTTTCGCGGCAGAAGAATGTGCTGTTTTGTCATTACTGTGGTGCCACGCATGCAATTCTGGATTTGTGTGGCGCGTGCGGGAGTGCCCGGCTACAGCCTGTCGGGGAAGGGACCGAACGTCTGGAAGAAGAAGTGAAACGGCGGTTTCCCACTGCACGGGTGTTGCGAGTCGACGGGGAGACCATGCGAAGGCCGAAAGATGCCGAGGGCATCCGGATACGCATTCGTCGGCGAGAGTGGGATGTGCTCATTGGCACCCAAGTGCTGTTGAGAGATGATCTGGTGCCGCCACTGGGTCTCGCAGGTGCCGTGCAGGCGGATGCGGGGCTGAGTCTTCCCGACTTTCGAGCGGCTGAACGCACGTTTCATTTGCTGCAGGACGCCGCGGGTCTCGTGCAGCCGATGTCGGCGGGTGGTCGGTTGATCATTCAAACGTACCTGCCGTCGCACCATGTGATCGAGGCAGTGGCGCGACAGGATGATGCGATCTTCAGAGCGGAAGAACTGATGCACCGGACGGCGCTCGGATTTCCTCCAGCCCTCCGCGTGATCGTCCTGCATGTTTCCGGTGTACTCGAACCGACCGTCGCACACGCTTCGCAAGCCTGGGCGGCTGCACTCAGCCGAGCATTGAAGGCCGCGCCTGAAGGCGAGCAGCTCAGCATCCTGGGACCCGTTCGGTCGCCTGTGCCCCGAGTGCGCGGACGTTACCGCCGGCAGATCCTGATCAAGTCCCCACCGCATTTCAACGCGGTCCAGACCGTCCGATCGACACTGGCCGATCTTGAATCGCTGTATGCCCGTCGAACCGTGAAGTTCGACGTCGACGTGGATCCGATCGAGATGTGGTGATCGTTACCGCTTCTTTGATGCACGCGCACTGCCATTGGTCTTGGTGGACGGTGCAAAGGATTTCTCCCTTCGCGATGCGCCCGGTCCTTCCTTTGCCCGTTTGAACAGACCATAGGAAAAGACGAGCCAGAAGCAGGCCGAAAAAACACCCATGAGTGTGGCGGAGAGGATGGCACCCATCTCGGCGTCAGATGGTTCGCCACCAGCGGAACGAATCTGCAGCATGGTCACGATGGGCCAGGCAAAGCATTCGAGGCCAAGCCATAGCGTCGACCAGGCCCAGATCAGCGTAAGCGTCGTGCCACGCCACCATAAGAACGCCGCCGCGGCGATCGAAACTCCTGCCGCGCTGTGCGGCGACAGCCCGTTCCAGGCCAGCCATGCGCCCACGGCGACGACAAGGCTGCCCAAGGCCGCATTGAGGTACAGGGTCCAGGATGGCATCACGATAGGGTGTGCTTGTGGTGCGCTGCTGCCAGGTGATCTCCGGCTACGCGCGGAGCCCCTTGCTACACGGTGCGCTTGACGAAGAATGCAGCTGCTTGAGCCCGACGGGAAATATGGAGCTTCTGGAACATATTGGCCAGGTAATTTTTGACGGTCTTGTCGCTCAATTTGAGCGTCGAGGCAATCTCTTTGTTGGTCAAGCCGTCGGCCACTAAGGCAAGGACCCGTTCTTCTTGCGGTGAGAGTGACGAGGGGCGCGTAGGGCCTTCTACAGTCGGAACGGTCTTAATCCATTCGAGGGCACGCTTGGTTACGGCGGGGTCCAGGATGGAGCGGCCGGTGGACACGGCCTTGATGGCGCGAATCAGCGCGGCCGAATCAATCTCTTTCAATACGTACCCATACGCCCCTGCCAACACGGCTGCGAGGACGGAGTCGTCATCCGTGTAGGACGTCAGGAAGATGACCCGCGCGGTCGGTTGTTCAGACAAGATTTCGCGGCAGGCTTCAACGCCGGACCCGTCAGGCAGGCGGACGTCCATCAAGATGACGTCGGGCCGCAGGCGCTTCGCCTCCGCGGCTGCCTGCGCCTTGCTGTCGGCTTCTCCGACGATCGAAATGCCTTGATTGTTGTGCAGAACCGTACGCAAGCCGACTCGAACAACTTCATGGTCGTCGACCAAGAGCAGCCTGATCAAAGAAGGTTTGGTGGGCGGAACACTTCGACGTCGCACAGATGTTGCGCCAGCAAGGGACATCGTTGCTCCGTCAGTCATGGATTGTCGATTGGTGCCGAAGGCGGGACTTGAACCCGCACGGCTTGCGCCACACGCCCCTCAAACGTGCGTGTCTGCCATTCCACCACTTCGGCCTCAGGTCCGCTGAACATGCCCTTCAACTTCGCTCTCAGTCGCCTGCTTCACGGGGATGTAACAACCGGGTACGTCTCATTCGTGGGCTTCCTGCGGCCTCGTTCAAGGGCATTCTGAGCGGACCCCAGAGATTCAACCAGTCCTATTCCAGAGGGAGCGGCATTATAGAAGTAGGCCAAAATCCTTGTCAATCAATGGCCTGTTCTGTAAGATTGGCCGTCGATTGCTCGCCGATTAATCCAATACCATGCACGGCTATCACGACTTCCATCCCTCTCTCATCCGCGCCACCACGACCGCCTCTGCGGGCTCGCTCGCGGCGCTGTTCGACGTCGACAACACGCTCATCCCTGGAGAGGCCTGCGAGGTGCGATTCTTCCGATATCTGTGGCGAAGAGGTTTGGTCGGCTGGCGCGAAATGCGGCGAAGCCTCGTCTGGCTGATCCGGCAAGGACCATCCGTCTCGATACATCCCCTGCGCGAGCGCAAAGTGTACTTGGAAGAAAAGGATGCGTCCCTGATCGAGGCCTGCGCCCGTGAGTTTTTTCACGACGAAATGTTGCAGGCAGTGTCCCGCCAAGGCCGTGAGCGGCTGGAGGCACATCGCCAATCAGGCCATCAGCTCATTCTGATCTCCGGCGCGCCTGACTTCCTGGTTACGCCGCTTGCCGCCGCACTGAACGTCCCTACGCTGTTTGCGGCGAGATTGGAGCGTCTTGGCGGCCGCTATACCGGCGCGGTCGTTCCTCCCCTCCCCTACGGGGCCGGAAAGCGGCAGCTCGTCGTGTCACATGCTCAGGAAAGAGGTCTCGAGCTGGCCAACTCGTTTGCCTACGGGGACAGCCCGGGCGACACGGAAATCCTCACGCTCGTAGGATACCCGGTGGTCGTTAATCCGATCCGCGGCATGCGGCGCATCGCGCGCGGTCGAGGCTGGCCGGTCGTGGATTGGACCTAACATGCGCGTGACAGAGATTTTTCATAGCATCCAAGGCGAATCGAGCTTTGTCGGGCAGCCCTGCGTCTTCATACGGCTGACCGGCTGTCCGCTGCGCTGCGCCTGGTGCGATACGGAATACGCCTTCTATGGGGGAAACGAACAGTCTATGGAAGACATTCTGGGGAAGGTCGAGTCCTATGGTTGCCGGCTCGTGGAAATTACGGGCGGCGAACCGCTCGCGCAATCGGACGCTGTTCCCCTCATCACCAAGCTCTGCGAGCAAGGGTATGACGTCTTGATCGAAACCAGCGGTGCCATCGATACCGCCGCCGTTGATACGCGGGCTCATGTGATTCTCGATGTGAAATGCCCCGGCAGCGGCATGTCGGACCGGATGCACTGGCCGAATCTAGATCGGTTGAGCATGAAGGACGAAGCCAAGTTCGTGCTGGCCGACCGGGCCGACTATGAATGGGCGCGTCAGGTGCTTGAACGGCATGAGTTGGCGACCCGCTGCACCGTCCTCATGAGCCCCGTCTTCGGCTCGCTGGATCCACGGCAGTTGGCGGAATGGGTCTTGGCGGACCGGCTGCCCGTTCGGCTGCAGCTGCAGCTGCACAAGTTGATTTGGGCACCCGACATGCGTGGGGTATGAATGAGAGGGCGCTGAGAAGCTGACACATACACAGGGCGGGGACCGATGAGAGAAAGGAATCTCGAATGATGATGCAGACCGACACGAAAGTGGGTCGTGCTGAGACGGAAGCGGCGGAACTACTCGTACTCACGCATTGTGAAGGAGAGCCTTTGGGTAGGCCGGACGCCGCCGGGCTCGACAAAGTCCTCGGCGGCTCCTTGCGTGACTTGCTGCAGTCACGGGAGTTCGAGGGAAGAGCCGGAGAAGCTCTGGTCTATCACACGCATGGCAAGGTGCCTGCCAAACGTCTCCTGTTGGTTGGGTTGGGAAAGAAGCACCAGCTGACGTTGGACGCGATTCGCCAAGCGTTGGGCCATGCGGTGAAGCGAGTGCGCCAATGCAAGGTCGATTCATTTGCGGCCGTGGTGCCCGCCGTGATTCCCAAAGCGCAGACTCCGCTCGAGGTGGCACAGGCAATGACGGAAGGCGCGATTCTTGGGAATTATCAATTCACTGCCTATCGGAGCGACAATGGCACGCCGATTAATGTCGAACGGATGACCATCCTGACCCAGCAGAAAGCTCAGCTGCGACCGTTGTCGGAAGGCATTCGTCGTGGGCTGGCAACGGCGGAAGCCGCCGTGCTGGTGCGCGACCTCTGCAACCATCCGTCGAACGTCATGACGCCGACTCGCATCGCGAACGAAGCCAAGAAAATCGCGAAGGAGGAAGCGCTGAATCTGAAGATTCTCGAACAAAAAGATATGGAGCAGCTGGGCATGGGCGCCCTCTTGGGCGTCGCCCGCGGCAGCCATGAACCGCCCAAGTTCATCATTCTTGAATACAACGGAGCGAAGAAAAAGGACGACCGCCCGGTGGTGTTGATCGGGAAGACGATCACATTCGACACCGGAGGGATTTCGCTCAAGCCCGCCGAGAACATGGAGCACATGAAGGCGGACATGACGGGTGGCGCCGAAGTCCTTGCCGCGGTCAGGGCGGCTGCTCGCCTGCGATTACCCCTGCGTCTGGTGAGCATCCTGCCGGTGGCGGAAAATATGCCTGGAGGACGTGCGATGAAGCCGGGCGACATCGTGAAGACGCTGTCTGGGAAAACGGTGGAAGTGCAGAACACGGATGCGGAAGGCCGGTTGATCCTCGCCGATGCCCTTGCCTATGCCCAACGCTACAATCCCGTTGCGCTGGTGGACATTGCGACGCTCACGGGCGCCTGTGTGGTGGCGCTCGGCCAGTTTGCCATCGGCATGTTCGGCACCGACGACAAATTGAAGGCGCAGGTGCAGAAGTCGGGCCAAAAATCCGGCGAGCGGGTGTGGGAAATGCCTCTGTGGGAAGAGTATTTCGAGCAACTGCGCAGCGACGTCGCCGACATGCGCAACATCGGCGGACGCGGCGGCGGCATGATCACGGCGGCCTTGTTTTTGAGCAAGTTCGCCGGCGATGGTCCGTGGGTGCACATCGACATTGCCAGCACCGATTGGAGCGAGCGGGAACGGGGCTATATTCCCAAAGGGCCGACCGGCATTGGCACCAGGCTGTTGATCCAATACCTCATCGATCGGAGCCTGTGACGTGGCGCGTCTCGAATTGACGTCACGCGAGAAGATCGGGCAGCTCTTCATGGTCGGCTTCCTGGGCACGAGCGTGACCCCCGAGCTGGCCGCCTTCCTCAAGGATTACAAACCGGGCGGTGTCATTCTCTTCTCGAGGAATCTGGAATCGGTCGAGCAGATTGTCCAGCTGACAAATGACCTCCAGCACTGCAGTCCGAAATCACCCTTGTTGATTTCGATCGATCAGGAAGGTGGTCGAGTGTCGCGCCTGCCCAAGGGCTTTACCATTTTTCCGCCCGGCGAACTTATTGGCCAATGCCATTCCGGCGAGCTGGCCTATGCGGCCGCCGCGACGATTGCCAAAGAGCTGAGAGCCGTCGGCATCAACATGAACATGGCGCCGGTCTTGGACGTCAACAGCAATCCCGACAATCCCGTCATCGGAGACCGGGCCTTCGGTTCCTCGTCCGACACCGTTATCGAAATGGGGTTGGTCACCGCCGCCGGGCTTCAAGATTCCAAGGTGGTGGCCTGCGGCAAACATTTCCCCGGCCATGGCGACACGAACGCCGATTCGCACAAGGAGCTGCCGGTGGTTGAGGCGCCCCGCGAGCGGTTGGAAGCCGTCGAGTTTCCTCCGTTTCGCCGTGCCGCCACCGCTGGCATCGCGTCCCTGATGACGGCCCATGTCCTCTACAAGGCGCTGGATGACCAGCTTCCCGCAACCCTCTCTTCGAACATCATCACACACCTCCTGCGCGAACAGATGGGCTACGACGGAGTCGTGCTCACGGACGATCTCGAGATGCACGCGATCGTCGACCATTATGGACCTGGCGAGTCGGCGGTGCGCGCCTTTCTGGCGGGCTGTGACATGCTCTTGATCTGCAAAGAGCGTGACCGGGAGATTGCCGCGTTCGAGGCAATGGAGAAGGCCGTCGCGTCAGGGACGATCGACACGTCGCGGCTGGATCAGTCAGTCGCCCGCATCCAGCGGCTCAAGCAGCGCTATCTGCTGCCGTATCGGCCGGCGGTGATCTCCGACGCGAAGTTGATCGCCGGCTGCCGGACGCATCAGGCGCTGTTGCAGAGCATCCGACAGGCGAATCTCCGCATGGAGCGGAGATCCACAACGAGGGTCGTGTAGCCGTCACCCCGAACAGCGAGCCGGTGCTCATGGGCCTCAAAAAAGGCGATCTCATCGACGAACGCAAACGGCATCCTGAGTCCTGCGGGCTGGTCCTCAAAGTCATGGGGGGCGGCGAAGGCTTCGAGAAAATCATCTGCTGTGACCATGAATTGACCGAGACGGATCTTGTCCCTTCGCTGGTCACGTCAAAGGGGCGAAGGCGTGGCCAGCTTCCTGCGGCCACGATTCTCGATGAAAAGAAATTGTACCCGGACTCATGCGGTCTGCGGGTCATGATCATGGACGGCGGGGCGGGCTTTAAAGAGATTCGATGCTGCGGCCATTCATTGACGCTCAGTGCCAAGCGAGAGCTGCGCTATGACCAGATGAGAGGATCCGAGCCGCCGCCAAACGCGCCGGAGGGGAATGCATAGTCCATCTCACGGAGGTGCCCATGCAGGACCGTAAGGAAGTGATGAAGCGTTGGTGCGGCGTGATGGAGTGGCTCGACCGGCTCGGGTATCTGACGGCGGGCTTCAGTCTACTCGTGCTCGGCATGCTCATCTTTGCTCATGCCTGGTACGTCTTCATGACGAAGGCGGGTGTCGCCGGACTTTTGCCTTCCGGTTTGAAGCTCTTGAATGACCTGCTGCTCGTGATCATTTTGCTCGAGCTGTTCCGAACCGTCATCCGGTTTCTGCAGACTGAAGTGCTCGACCTTGAGCCCTATCTGGCGGTTGGCATCATCGCCTGCACCAGACGGGTACTCACCGCCAGTGCGGAGCTCTCCCACCAGCTCAACATGACCGAAACGCAGTTTTATCAATACCTCATGGACGTGGGCTTGAATGTGACGGTCATCATGGTCCTGGTGGTGGGCGTCTTCCTCGTGCGCAAACGTCCGACCCAATCATTGGCCGCGTCTTCCTAGGACGACAGACGGCGGCTAAACAGGCCGCCTTCTTGCCTCCCCCTGCCGGTTGTGGCATCATGCCCCTCCCTGGAGAGCGGCATGGCGTCATTGCTGGAATACGTGGGATGTGTGCATATTTACCTCGGGCCGTACAGGGGAAATCCGATAGCCCTGTATCTAAAACGATCCGACGGCTCGTGCCAGATCGGCCCGAAAGTCTACCCCTGGAACGTGGTGGTAGGTATCGGCGAATCCCCGAACAAGGCAGCAGCGGATTTCGAAGACAAATGGAAGGCCAAGGGGCTTTCCGCCGACATGTATTCAGGTCCATCCTGGGAAGGCGGCATCAAACCCGAGAAACCTGCACCTCCCAAACCGCCTGCCGCTCCCAAGCCGGCCGTTCCAGCCGGCGCTGCGGTGCCCAGCGCAGCCTCGAATACCAAACCAGCGTCCGCTTCGGTCCCTGCAGCAGCCACTCCTTCCCCGCCAGCGAGAGACGAATCCAATTCATAGGACGGTCATGGCCACGTTCTCGTCTGACGGACCGCTCCAAACGGATGAGGATGCGTGTGGAGGAGGGAACTCAGGATTGGGACACAGGCTCGATGGCTTGCGTTGACAGTCTGCTGTGTTTCAAGCCGTAGGCCAGGTAGATGACGATGCCGATGATGGTCCAGATGCCGAAGCGGAGCCAGGTCAGCTGAGGAAGCTGCCACATGAGCCCCAGACAGGCCATTGTTCCCAAAATCGGGACGACCGGCATGAATGGCACACGAAACGGCCGCGGTTGGTTCGGCCTCGTGTAGCGCAGTACGATCACACCAATGCAGACCAACACAAAGGCGAAGAAAGTGCCGATGTTCGTCATGTCGGCGGCCTCTCCGATGGGAATGAAAGCCGACAGGATCGCCACGGCGATGCCAGTCAAAATCGTGGCGCGGTGCGGCGTGCTGAATCGGGGATGGACCTTCGAAAGCCAAGTGCCTAAGAGTTGATCCCGCGACATGGCGAAAAACACGCGAATCTGGCCGAGCATCATGACGACCAGGACGCTCGTGATACCGGCGACCGCTCCGATCGCAATCACCGCCGCCCCCCACTTAAAGCCGACCAGCCTCAGCGCTTCAGCCACCGGCGCGTGAATGTCGATGTTTGAATAAGGCACCAAACCAGTCAGAACGGCCGCCACGGATATATAGAGCACGGTGCAAATTCCGAGCGACGCGAAGATTCCGATAGGCAAATCTCGCTGTGGGTTCTTGGCTTCTTCGGCCGTGGTGGAAACAGCATCGAATCCAATGTAGGCAAAGAATACAATGGCGGCGGCGGCGCCCACCCCGGCAAATCCGAAGGGCATGAACGGGGACCAGTTGGCGGTGTCAACGGAGGAGACGCCGACAGAAATGAA
>JAICVE010000208.1 GCA_025935475.1 Nitrospira sp.
AATCCGCGCAACGGCTTGTTCGGCGCCGTCGTGGTCGGTCCGAAGGGATCGAAGTATCGTGACCCGAAGACCGGTGCCGATCTCTCGAACAAGAATGCCTGGGCGGCCGATGTCATCATCGACCGCACGATCCCGGGCAATGAGTCGAGGCCGAACTACCGTGACGTGGCCTTGTTCTTCCAGGACGAGGACAACATCATCGGGACGAGTTTCATGCCCTACGTACAGAACGTTGCGGGTTTGACCGGCGTCAATTATCGGTCGGAGCCGTACAAGTATCGCGAAGAACAGGGCTGCTCGCTCGGCAAAGTGTTCCAGCCGTGCAAAGCAGACAAGCCAGAAGATCCTGCGACGCCGATCATCGAATCGCATGCTGGCGATCCCGTGCGCATTCACGTGATCGGTGCGAATAACGAGCAGAACGGCATGTTCAGTGTCGAGAAACATGAGTGGCCGATCGAGCCGTTCATGCGGGGCGCCGACCAGATCAGCGTGGTCGAGTTCTCGGGCTCGGAAGTGTTGGACGCGTTCGTGTCGTCGGCCGGCGGACCCTACCGTTTGCCCGGCGACTATGTGTACAGCAACCAGCGGTTGCCGTACTCGCAGTCAGGGCAATGGGGCTACCTTCGCGTGTTGCCGGCGGGCGACCAGCGCTTGCTGCCCCTTGCGGGTGCGGGCGCAGGTATGAAGAGCGCCTCGTTCGACAATGCGACGCAGGTGATTCCGGTCGCAGCGAAGTAGCATCCGTGCCCTCCGAAATGGAGGGCAATGCAGTGATGAAGGGGGAGGCCGCAAGGCTTCCCCCTTTTGCTTTGTGTGGTCCATTTGGTACGATGACGAGATTGTACTGTGTCGGATCGATCTTGGAGGCATGATGAAGAGGCTGTTGCTGTTGTTGTGCGGTTCGCTGATGCTCGGCGGCGCAACCGCCTGGGCATATGAAGAAATTCAGGTCACCGACGGGGGAACTGTCACAGGGAAAGTGGCCATGACCGCCGGCAAGCCGATTCCCAAAGGCTTCAACCTTGTGACATTTCCAGATCCTGTCTACTGCGGAAGGATTTCGACCGGGACCGGCTGGCGAATCTTAAAGGAATTCGAAGTGGCGGAGAGCGGCGGTCTCAAGAATGCCGTCGTCTGGTTGGCCGATGCTTCCAAAGGCAAACCGTTTAAGTTTGAGCCACCGACCATCGAAGCGCGAGATTGCCGGTTTCTACCCTTTGTCACAGTCGTCCGCGACCGATCAGATGTGGTCGTGATGAACATGGACCCTGTGATGCACGACATCCAAGCTTATGAGACCTCACAGTTGGGTCCGCGGGTACTCTTCAACACCCCGCTTCCTATGAACCCGCACCACAAGCGCTTTGTGAGTGCCGAAACTCATGAGCATCTGGCTGGCCAGCCGGTCCGAGAATCGATCCAGATGACCAAAGGGCGGAGATTCTTCGTCATGCAGTGTGGATTTCATGCCTATATGGAAAGTTGGGGGCTTGCCGTGGACAATCCCTACTATCAACTGACCGATAGTGGCGGAGGTTTCTCACTCATGGACGTGCCACCTGGCGACTATACGCTGATGGCCTGGCATCCGGGCGTCGGAACGGTCTTGGAGAAGAAAATCACCGTTCCGCCCAAAGGATCGGCTCAGGCCGATTTCGTGTTCGAATCTCCCAAGGGACGGCGCAGCGCCCATGAAATCGAAGAAAACCCGCATTTTGGGCCGGATTCGCTTGGCAAGACCTTGGATATTCGTCCGACGCTCGAATTACAGACGCCCTAAATGACGACCGTTCGTCCATAATATATATGGGTCTTATCCATTCGCTTCACATCCTAAGGAGCACATCGTGAATGCAGGCCTGATCACGCACGTCTTACGATTGAGTCTCGTTGTCGCGGTCATCCTCATCAACCATGCCGCCTTCAGTTATGACGTCATCGACGTGGAGCATGGCGGCGTCGTGGAAGGAATGGTCACACTCGAAGGGGCCGTGCCCGAACCCAAAGGCTTCAACCTGATCACGTTTCCGGACCCTCAGTATTGCGGTCGCATCTCGAACGGCCGGGGGTGGCGGTTGCTCCACGATTTTGTGGTCGGTCCCAACGGCGGCCTGAAAGATGCGATCGTGCTGCTCGAAGGCGTCGAGGCAGGTAAGCCCTTTGAAGTGTCCGTCCCATTAATAGAGGCGCGCGACTGCATGTTTCGGCCGTTCATGACGATCGTACGCAATGGGCATGCCGTCGAAGTGGTCAACATGGACCCTGTCATGCACGACATTCAGGGCTATGAAACCTCGTTGGAAGCCGGCGCCCGAGTACTCTTCAATACGCCGCTGGTCATGAACCATCAGCACAACCGCGGTGACCTCCATGCGATTCATAATCATGCTCCGGGAAAGTCGCTCGTCGGGCCGATCTACCTGAATAAGGGTCGGCGTACGTTTTATATGCAATGCGGGTTTCATGCGTACATGGAAAGCTGGGCCATGGCGGTGAACAATCCCTACTATACCCTGACGGACGAGAACGGAAAATTCTCTCTGGAGCAGGTGCCTCCTGGAACCTATCAACTCGTTGTCTGGCATCCGCAGACGGGTCCTGGCATGTCGAAGGTGGTCACCGTGAACTCCGACGGCACAGTGACCGAGCACCTCTCGTTGCCGGCGCCGAAAGGTCCCCGGTCCGCCTATAAGGTGGTGGACAATCCCCGCTTCGGTCCGGAATCGCTTGGTCGATCTATTGAGATTGATCCGTTCGTCGAACACCAACACTAACGGATGTTGAAAAAGCCCGTCAGCTTCGTTCTCGCTCGCTCAAACCCTCAACGTACCCAGAATCGTACGCTTCGAGCCTTCGCTCGCTGCGGCCTTGCCGAACGGTCTTTTTGAACATCCGTCGATGAATGATGTGTGGAAGGCACAGTTCCTAGTACTCGTCCTCATAGAGACATTTCTCTTGCTGCCAATCTCTTCTGCAATTGCGGAAGAAAACATCTCCAGACATCATGAGTTTTCAGGCAGCCTTCTCAAGCAGGTCAATGGGAAGAAGTATCAGGCGCAAGTCTTTGCGAAGGGAGATCGTCTCCGGCTTGAATACAAGTATGCGATACGGACTGACAATGGGTATGCGGCGATCGAAATCATCCTGCTCGATCAGTCGGAAGCCTGGTACCTGCTTGCGCAACAGAGAGAACTCTTGGTGACACCACTGGATCCCGACGATGTGCTGCCGATGCAGGCGTCATTGCCGGGTGAACGAGAGCGAACGTTGGTTGGTGATGCGACTGTCGCTGGTCGCGCGGCGCAGCTCTACGAAGTGCAGACCGATCGCCACGGGCGAATCGAACGCTTCTATGAATGGGTCGATCTGGGAACCGACATCGTTCTTAAGCTGGTCAGCCGGGATCGCGATTGGTCGTTTGAGTATGAACGGATCAGATGGTCTCCGCAGCCCACTGAGTATTTCAACGAACCGCCGGGGTACCAAAAGCGGCAGCTCGCGACGGTTCGAGGACAACGTGGATAACGGAATGGGTCACATGAAATGGGCTGCGCTCGTCGTTCTGACATTCTTCGCGCTGGGAGCCGGTTCGTCGTCCATGCCGTCGGACCTCTCGGACCTCAAGGCGTTGTACGACGAGAAGAAATATCAGCAGGTCGTCGATGGCCTCTCCAAGTTGAGTCAGGACGCGCAGGCATCGCCGGAGGTGCGTCGCTTGAAAGTGCGGACGCTGGTAAAGCTCGGAACGCCTCAAGAGGCGCTGGCGGAATACCACAAGCTCGAGGCGGGACTACATCAAGACGATGTCCCGCTGTTGCGCGAGGTGGCGCTTGGATTCATTCTGTCGCTCGTCAAGGACATGCGCGAGCAGATGCGTGGGGCCGCCTATACGGCGCTGAAGGAAATCGATTCCGACGAAACGGTGCCGTATTTCGAAGATGGATTGAGCGACGGCTCCGGACCTGTGAGGGTCTTGGCCGTGGAGGGGCTAGGACGGTCCGAGAGAGGACGAAGATCAAAGAAGCTACAACTCGCGCTGGACGATCAGGCTGGAATTGTGAAAGCCCGGGCGGTCAAGGCGCTCGGCAAGAGCGGCGACCGGTCGGTGCTTCCGCTGATCGAACGGGCTGCGAAGGACGAATTGGCGACCGTCCGCATTGCCGCTTTCGGGGCATTGATCAGGCTCGGGCGCACGGAAGCCTGGGAGGAATTGCGCAAGGCGGCCGAGGCGCCCAATCCGGAAGATCGGGCGGAGGCCCTGCGCACTATGGCGGACCTGAACGATCAGCGGGCTGCGCCGTTGATGCAGGGGTTCCTGACATACAATCAGCCATCGGTTCGTGCGGCCGCCGCCAGAGGGCTGGGCCATCTGCATCGAAACGAGGCGCGGGAGGACATCGAGAAGCTACTCGGGGATCCTGTGCCACCTGTCCGTGAATCCGCCGTGGCGGCGCTCGCCGACCTTGGCACCAATGACGCGGTGCCGGCATTGACTCGTAAACTCAATGACGCCGCATTCAGTGTGCGAGCCGCAGTAGCCGCAGGCCTACTCCAGCTGGGCCAGCCGTTCGGGACGGTCGGACCGACGCTGTTGGCGCTTGCCCAGCATAATGACCCGGCTTCACGATCGTCGGCTGCGTTTGCCATGGGGAAGGCAACCAAGTCGAATCGCTCGGGGGCCATCACCCTATTGTCGGCGCTCGCCGAGGATCCGCTTCCCGGTCCAAAGATCGTCGCGCTCCGTTCCCTCGGCCATATCGGCGATCAGGCGATCGTGGCAGACCTGAAAGCCGCCCTGCACGATCAAAACGAAGCCGTCCGAGCCACTGCGGCCGGCGCATTACTCCATGTGCTTCTGCCGGTGAAAGGGGCCGCCGGGGCGAGGTTGCAACCTGTTGACATCCCACGGTAACATTCAGTATATCTATTCCGTTTCGAACCAGCCTCGCCAGCCAAGTCGTCAATCGAGTACCCAGAGAGGGAGCGGTTTCTTGTTCCTCTCGTAACCGGAATGAAGACGGGGGACAGCGAGCTAATATCCATTTAATGTCGGGTTTTTCGTTTAATCACAAGGAGGCAGTAACATGAAGAGTGCGTTATCCATCGTATTTGGCGTGGCAGCCGTCGCGTTCGTCGCGGCACCTGTCACCTCCTTTGCAGGCGGGACGATCGCCGGCAAAGTCACCTACGCGGGGAAGGCTGAGAAGAAAGAGTTTTCCTTCGCGAAGTTTCCCAACCCGAAGTTCTGTCCGAAGAACCCCCACAAGGAACTCATGGATGGGGACAAGCGGTTTTTCCCCACGATTGAAGTCGGCAAGGATGGCGGGTTGAAGAACGCCGTCGTGGCGGTCGTGGATGTCGAAGACAAGGCCTTCATCGACGGCTACAAAGGGACGGAAGTCATCGCCGAATTCTGCGAATTTCTGCCGTATTCCGGCGTGGTGGTCAACACCAAGAACTTCCATGTGGAAAACCACGACTCCGATCCCGACGATCCCAAGTCCGTCCAGGGGGTGCTCCACAATCCTCACAGCTTCACCGTGAAGGGTTCCACCTCTGCGACCGGCTTCAACATCGGTCTCGCGAAGAAGGGTGACAAGCTGGACAAGCCTGTCAC
>JAICVE010000516.1 GCA_025935475.1 Nitrospira sp.
CACCATCGATCCGGACGCGCAAATCGGCCC
This sequence comes from Nitrospira sp., assembly GCA_025935475.1. Taxonomy (GTDB): domain Bacteria; phylum Nitrospirota; class Nitrospiria; order Nitrospirales; family Nitrospiraceae; genus Nitrospira_C. The sequence goes on from JAICVE010000516.1 coordinate 31, forward strand.
GGACCTGCATAACACGCATCCCATATCCTTCACCTACGACTCGGCTTTGGCCGCGGCGGATGGAGGTTTGGAAGACCCGCTGGTTTACAAAATCGGCGATCCAAAACCGTCGCTGACCGTCAGCGTCCCACCGGCCCCCTCCACGTGGTCCGGCACGAGCCTGAGCGGCAAGACCATCCATGAAGCGCTCCTGTTCGGCGGCAAGATGGAGTGCTCATCCTGCCACGACGTTCACAAGCAAGAAGGCAGCTCACCCACCAGCGGAATTCTGGTGCGCATCAGTGGCAATGACTCGACCGGACGCGGCAGTACGCTGTGCCGCACGTGTCACATCAAGTAAGCACTGTCGAAAAGAGAACGGAGCGAAAGAGGTTCCAAGGGCGGAACCTCTTTCTTTGTGGTGACGCGGTCGCCGCGTTGGGGGCGAAAGGGAGCGCTGCGCATGGCCATTTTCCAGATGAAGGAACGAGATGAACCGCCGACGTTTCCTGCGCCAATCGTGCCTTTCATGGCCGCAACACGCCAAAAAATGCGAGGAGAAATCCAGAATTCGGGCAGCACGTCCGGTTCATCTGCCGCAATCTTTATCCGTGTCACGACGCGTGGACCGACCTTTCGGCAAAATGCGCGATTGAAATGCATCGAACATAAAAACAATCATGAGAACGAAGTTGAAAACCCAAATCCACATGGCCGCGCTGACGGCTTGCGTCATCTGGCTGGGCGCCGGATGCGCCACCAAGTCGACACAAAAGAAGGATTACATCTTCTTCCCGCCGGCCCCGGACGAGCCGCGCGTGCAGTTCCTGACGGCCTTTGGATCAGAAGATGATTTGAAGGAGGGAACGACCTTCGCCGACTTCGTGGTGGGCGAGGACAAGCTGCGACGCCCCATCTGGAAGCCCTATGGCGTCACCACCACGAAGAACACTGTTTATGTGGTCGATTCGCAGGCCGGCAACGTGGGCATCATCGATCTCGGCAAGCGCCGGATCCATTACATCCGCCCCACGGGACGCGATTCGATGCAGACGCCCATCAACGTGGCAGTGGACAAGAATGGCAACCGTTACGTTACCGATCCAAAGCGCGGGCAGGTGATGATTTTCGACAACCGCGACAAGCTGATCGGTCAGCTTGGGAAGCAGAATGAGGATAAGCCGTGCGGGATCGCGGTGGCCGGTGACCGGTTGTATGTCAGCGACCTGGCCGGTCATTGCGTGCGCATTTACGACATTAACAGCCGCAACGTGCTCTTCACCGTGCCGCGCGACGCGAAGGATGAGAAATCCCGCCTCCACTCTCCAACCAACATCGCCCTCGATCAGCAGGGCCGGATATACGTGTCGGACACAGGCGGGTTCGCCACCCAGGTGTTCGACGCGGAGGGCAAACATCTGCGGACCGTGGGCGAACAGGGTTTGAACGCCGGCAACTTCACCCTCCCGAAAGGAGTCGGCGTGGACCGCGAGGAGCGTTTGTACGTCGTCGATGCCGCGATCGCGATCGTCCAGATGTTCGACAAGGAGGGGCGGTTGCTGATGCATTTCGGTGAACCGAAAAGCAGCGGGCCGGGCGGACTGTATCTGCCTGCCGCGATCAGCATCGATTACGAGAATGTCGCGCTGTTTCAGAAGTACGTCGCAC
>JAICVE010000105.1 GCA_025935475.1 Nitrospira sp.
CGGGAAGTGCTTGCGCACGAGCTTATCCAGATTGTCCACGGACACCTTCTCCGTATTTTTCGTATCGACGAGCACGGAGACGGGATCAGCGACGCCGATCGCATATGCCAGTTGCACTTCGCACTTGTCGGCCAAGCCCGCCGCGACGATATTTTTTGCGATGTAACGAGCCATGTACGACGCCGAGCGGTCGACCTTTGTGGGGTCCTTGCCCGAAAACGCGCCGCCGCCGTGACTGCCATGCCCGCCATACGTGTCCACGATGATCTTACGGCCGGTGAGGCCCGTATCGCCCATCGGGCCGCCGACGACAAATCGACCGGTCGGATTAATGTGGTGCTTGACGCTGGTCGGATCATACAGGCCCTTCGGCATGACCGGCTTGATGACTTTTTCCATGATGCTTCGTTCAATCTGCTTGTTCGTGACGTCGGGACTATGCTGGGTGGAGACGACGATGGTATCGATCCGGATCGGCCGCCCGTTGCGGTATTCAACGGTCACCTGCGATTTGCCGTCGGGACGGACCCAGGGAAGAATGTTCTTCTTCCGCACTTCGGCCAGTCGGCGCGTCAGTCTGTGCGCGAGGACGATCGGCATCGGCATGAGTTCGGCCGTCTCGTTCGTCGCATAGCCGAACATCAGGCCCTGGTCGCCCGCGCCGCCCGAATCCACACCCATGGCGATGTCGCCCGATTGCTGGTGGATCGAGGTCAGGACCGAGCAGGTGTGGAAATCAAATCCCCATGAGGCGTCGCAATAGCCGACATCTTTGATGACGTCCCGAATAATGTCGGGAATCTCGACATAGGCTTTCGTGGAAATCTCACCGGCGACAAAGGCGATGCCGGTGGTGAGGATGGTCTCACAGGCCACACGGCTGTACTTGTCCTGGGCGATGATGGCGTCCAAGATTCCATCTGAAATTTGGTCGGCAATTTTATCCGGATGCCCTTCGGTGACGGATTCGGAAGTGAACAGATAATTGTTTCTCATGACACTCCTCAAAAAAAGTTCAGCGGGCGACGGTGGCTCGATCTCAGTAGGGGAAAGGGCCCTGTGTGAGAAGGAAGCTCTGATGTGGAAACGAGGCCGATCATAAGCGATTATCACCTGTTTTGTCTATTCCTTCTAAGGAGGGGTCTGCGATCTCCATCCGCGGTGGCTTTGCTTGACAGCCCTTTTCCGGCGCTTGTAAGATGCCTTGTTTTCGAGAAAATTCCTCCCAGTCTGCGGACCACGTACTGTCCGGATAAAGGGATCGCCTTCCAGCGCACGACCGACCCTCGCCCCATCTGCCGTGTTTCAGGGCCGTAAGGGTTGTGTATCTGGTTATGGAACGAAAAACGTTACCCGCATGAACAGCCGGCAGGACACACTCACCGAACAGGATACTCCCCGTACCCCAGCTCCCGGAGTGGGATGGGAGGAGTTTTCGCGCGAGTTGGTGGCGTTCTTCGCCTCCATTAAGCTGGCTATGTTTCTCTTCTTGTTTATTGCGATTACCGCCACGATCGGAACGGTCATCCAACAAGGCGAGCGCCCCGAAACTTATATTCAGGAATACGGAGAAGAAGCCTACCGCTGGTTTCTGCGTCTTGGCTTCACCGACGTCTACCACACCTGGTGGTTTACCAGTCTTCTCGGGCTCCTGTGCGTCAACTCGCTCACGTGTTTCTACAAGCGGTTTCCGGCCGTCTGGCGATCGATGAAACAGGATAAGGTCAGTGTGTCGCTCGCCTTTATCAAGGGGATGAAGCAGCAAACCGAAGTGACCCTACCCGGCACCAAGGAATCGATCGCCCAGCAGATGGCGCAACACTACGTGGCCAAAGGGTATCGCGTGCTCGCCAAAAACGAGGGCGGTGAAGTGACGCTATACGCCACGAAGGGCGTGATGGGAAGGGTGGGCGCGCACATGGCTCACCTGAGCGCGACCGTTATTGTGCTTGGCGGTCTGCTCGGCAGCTACTATGGCTTCCAGGAGTTTGGAGTGTGCCTGGAAGGGCAGACCTATCACATCCCGCGCGGCAACTTTGATCTGAAGGTAGAGAAGTTTTGGATCGATTATCATGAGAACGGGGCCGTGAAGAGCTACAACAGTACGCTCACGGTGCTTGAGGGCGGCGAGTCGAAGATGACCAAGACGATCACCGTCAACGATCCGCTGGTCTATAAGGGCATTTGGTTTTACCAATCGAGCTATGGCGACGCGTGGGATCAAATCGAAGTCGCTCGCATCAACATCAAGGATAAAGAGAGCGAGAAGGTCGTCAAGACCATCGATTTGGAATGGCAGAAAGAGCAAACCCTGTCGGAATTGAATCTCAAGCTGGCGATCACAGACTTTGTGGCGGATTTTGCGTTCAATTCAACGGAGAAAAAGGTCTATTCGAAGACCATCGAGCATGCCAACCCGGCGATCAAATTGACGGTCAACGAGCGAAGCACTGTGCAGGCGACGCCCTGGATTTTCTATCAATTTCCCGACTTGTTCGAAATCAAAGACTCCAAGTATCAATTTGAATTGGTCGGGTACAAGCCGAAAAAGTACACTGGGCTTCAGATTGCCAAGAACCCCGGCATCAACATCGTCTGGATCGGTTCCACGATGATCGTCGTGGGCATTACCCTGTCTTCGTTCATTTACCATCGTCGGCTCTGGACGAAGATCATCCCCTCGGCCGACGGGGTGACTGTGCACGTAGGGGGGGCCACGCACAAGAGCCAGATTGATTTTCAAAAGGAATTCCGCAGGCTCTCGGAAAAGATACGGACATTCTCGGCATAATTCTGGTCTGTTCAAACAGGCCATCCGGCAAGGCCGCAGCGGACGAATTGGCGAAGCGTAGATCTTTTTCACCCGGCCGCCCATCGCCTGTGGGAACAGTCGTTTTCCCAGGCCGTACGTTGAGCCTATGAGCGATGTGAACACGAAGCTGCAGGGGTTCTTCAACAGCCTGCCAGTGGCCAAAAGGCACCGGTCTTGGGTATGATAGACGGATTCGACGGCACCTGACGCGATCGACGGAGGATACGATGGCCCGTTCACTGTTTCTGTTCGACATGACGTTCTGGCTCTACCTCGCTTCCCTGACCCTGTACATCGCCTATCTGTTCGCCCGCCGTCCTGCCATGGCCTTGGCGCCGGCTGGACATCCCTCGGAGGACTTCGATGAGCGGGATGGGGCCTGGGCCACGCAGTTGGGTCAGGTAGCCACGCTGGTGACGGTGTTCGGTTGGATGGTCAACACCGCGGCATTAATGACCCGCGCGTTCGAGCGGCTGGAGCATTCCGGGACCTTTGCGCCCTGGTCGAATCAGTTTGAAGCGATGGCCTATGTGTCCTGGGCCATCATCCTCGGCTATGTGGTGCTGGAACTCCGCTACAAGATCAAAGCCATCGGTGCTTTCGTCGTCGGAATTGGCTTTATTGCTATGGGCGCTGCCTCGCTGTTGCCCTATCGCTATCAGACGGCAGAACCGCTCGTGCCCGCGCTCAACAGCTATTGGATTTATATTCACGTTTCGGTCACGCTGACCAGCTATGCCGCCTTCGCAATGGCCGGAGGTTTGGGAATCATGTATCTGTTTAAGGAACGAGCCGAGCAGCGAGGCAGCCGGTCGCGGTTCTACGCCGCCTTCCCTGATCTCGAGACGATCGACGAACTAGGCTATAAAGCCATCATGATCGGCTTTCCAATGCTTGCCTTCGGGATCATCCTGGGCGCCATGTGGGCGAATTACGCATGGGGGGGGTACTGGAGCTGGGATCCAAAAGAAACGTGGTCGCTAATCGTGTGGTTGATCTATGGCGCGTACATTCACGCCCGCATGACCCGGGGCTGGGAAGGCCGTCGCGCGGCGATCTACGCCGTATTCGGTTTTCTGATGGTCATCTTCTGTTTCTGGGGGGTGAATTTCTTATTGTCCGGTCTGCATGCCTATGCCTAGTGTGATGCTAAACACTTTCTCCAACTTCGTTCTCGGTCGCTCGTTCCTCTCGACCTCCTGTACCAGCGTACTGGAGGCAATGTAACTTTCCGCTCGCATGGTGATCGACGCGAGCGGCTCAAGTGAAGCGTGGTATGTACCTCCTCGATTTCTCGCTCGCTTCGGCCTTCACGGCCAACGACGCGTCTCGGCGCGGCGGGGTAGGTGGAGAATATTGATTGGCGCGTCCCGGGAAGTCGATTGCAGAGCAATCGCTGGGTCGGGAGGATGCGGAAGAATTGCCGACGTATGCGGGTGCGACAGCCGACCTTGTGAGCTCCGACAAGACAGGAGCGGAGAATTTTCATGACCGAGCAGACGATTCCGGTCACGGTTCCTGCGCAAGGCAAGTCGCGCCTGTTGATTCTTGGCGTTGGCACGGCCATTCTCATCGCGGTCTTCACCCTCGTGTGGCTCCAGAGTGCCAAGTATGAGCCGCTCGCCGTCGGTAAACCCGCGCCAGACTTTTCGCTCTCTGATCTGAACGACAAGCCCTATCGCCTGACCGACTTTCGTGGGAAGGTGGTCTTCCTCAACTTTTGGGCGACGTGGTGCAAGCCGTGTCGTGAAGAAATGCCGTCGATGGAAATTTTGAACAAGAATTTCGAAAAGGACGGCCTCGTCATTTTGGCCGTCAGCATCGACCGGGTGACGACCACGAAGGACATCCCCCCATTTGTCAAAGGCATGAACCTGACGTTCCCGGTATTGATCGATTCGTGGGGCCGGACGGACAAACCCTATAAGCGGATGGGGGTGCCGGAAACGTTTATCATCGATCAAGAGGGCATCATTCGCGAAATTGTGATTGGCCCGCGCGATTGGACGAGGCTCGACAGCTTGCAAGTATTGACCAAGCTTCTGAACGTGACCCCTAAGACAGCCGAGCAGCCTGTGCCGGTGACAGCGGGAGGAAAGCCGGGATGAACAGAATCATCCTCATCGCCGGACTCGGCTCGCTACTCATGGCGACGGGTGTTTCGCCGGTGGCCTTCGCCGACAGCGCGGCCTCGATCGCGCAGCGAGGCGTGGTCAGGTCCGGCGACCCCGCCCCAAACTTCCAGCTTCGAGACATGGAGGGGCGGATCGTTTCTTTGTCCGATCTGCGGGGGAAGGTGGTGCTCCTCAATTTTTGGGCGACCTGGTGCGGCCCCTGTCGTGTGGAAATGCCGGCCATGGAACGGTTGTACCGCACCTATGATCGGAAGGACTTCGAGATTCTTGCGGTCTCGACCGATGCGCAAGGCGTGGCCGTGACGAGGCCGTTTCAGCAAGAGAATAGGCTCACCTTCCCGATCCTCCACGATGCGGACTTTCGGGTCGGCTTGTCCTATGGCGCGCGGACGCTCCCAATGACCTTCATGGTTGATCGGCAGGGGATCGTACGGCAACACATTTTTGGCGCCCGAGACTGGGAGGCTCCCGAAGCGCACCAGTTGATCGAAATGCTGATGAAATCTTAGTCGTCTCACACGCTAGGTAAGTCCCGTGACGCAATCTCTCAGCCAAATTTCGTTGATCGCTGCGTTTTCGGCAGGACTGCTTTCGTTCGTGTCGCCATGCGTGCTTCCGTTGGTTCCTTCGTACATCTCCTACATCACGGGGTTGTCGATTGAACAGCTGACAGACGCCAATGCGAGATCTCAATTCAGGACCGCGATAGTCGTAAACGCCCTCTTGTTTATCGCCGGTTTCTCGGCGGTATTCATTGCCTTCGGCGCTTCGGCGAGTTTCATCGGTCAGATCCTGATTACCTATCAGGATCACATCCGGCGCATCGGCGGCGTCCTGATCGTGATCTTTGGCTTGTATCTGCTGGGCATCCTCAACATCAATTTTTTGCAGGTGGAACACCGGGTTCAATTTAGGAACCGACCGGTCGGCTATCTCGGGTCCTTTCTCATTGGGATCGCGTTTGCGGCAGGATGGACGCCCTGCGTCGGTCCGGTGCTTGGCACCATCCTCTTGTATGCGAGCACAACCGACTCGTTGCTCAATGGCGTCCTGTTGTTGACCAGTTATTCGCTTGGGTTGGGTCTGCCGTTGTTTTTGACCGCGCTTGGCGTCGACCGATTTCTGGCCTATTTCAAGCAAGCGCGTGCGTATCTCTGGGGTGTATCGACCGTCAGTGGAGTGCTGCTCGTCATTGTCGGCGTCATGATCTATGCGAATTCGTTGACGATGATTACGAGTTTCCTCGAGCGGTACGGTATCGGCTGGTACCTAGGTCAGTAACGCCTCCCATTCGCGCTATCAATTTAATCCAGAACAGCTGCTCTTGTTTGCTTGAGGATTCAATGTGTCTTCCTCAGGCATGCCCCAAAACCTTTCAGGCTGATCAAATCAGTTGATAGCTAGGCCGCAACGAGCGAGGGGCCGAAGCGTACGTTGGTACGTGTTTGTCCTAGCAGGCGTCTCAAAGAGCCTTTCCAGCGAGGCCGCAACGAGTGAAGAGGCGAGGCGTACATTAGTCGCGTACGGCGAGCCTCGGAACGATGTGAGAACAAAGCTGGAAGGGTTTTTCAGACGCCTAGGTTAGCACCAGGCGCCGAGTCGGCAGGTCACGAACCCTTGTCCCATGGCCGTCGCCGAGGGAAGCCGCATGAGCCCATTGGCGACCTGAGGAGTGACGCCTCCCCCAGGCGCCGAATACTGACTTTCTCCGCCTGAAGATGGTGCGGGAACGGCCGCGGGCGCATCCGGCTTTTTGGCAACGAGGACAGAGGGCTGGGACTTGTTGATCTTTGCGAGCAGTTTTGCGCCCTCGCTGGAATGTGCGCTGTTTGGATACTTCTCGGCCAACAGCGTCAGCTTTTCACTGGCCCAATCGTCCGCCCCCAGATCGTGATAGCTCAGCGCCAAAAAGTACAGCGCATCGGGCGCCACAGACTTGTCGGGATAGATCTTCATGATCTGTTCAAAGCGGTGAGCGGCGGCCAAATAGGATTCGCGTCGATAGTAGAATCGTCCGACAAAGAGATGCATCTGCGCCAACAGATCATGGCATTCGTCGATCTTTTCCACGGCCTGGCCGTCGTATCGGCTCCCGGGATAATCCCTGCGAAGCCGCTCGAATGAGTCGATTGCCTTCTGAACCGGCTCCGGATCGCGTTCAACTCCTTTGGCCCGCTTCATATGACTTTCACCGACCCGAAAGGCTGCGTAGGAGGCCAGCATGTGATTGCGGTGAAGATCGAGAAAGTGGAGATATTCGACGATGGCTTCGGCGTACTCCTCTTTCTCGAAAAAGGCTTCGCCGCGCTTCATGATGACGTTGGGGTCGTAGTTCTTCTCAATGGTATCGCCGAGAAAAATCGACTCGTCCGTTCCGCTGAGCGCCTTCTTTGAGGTGGGGTCGCTGGTCTTGGGGGAACTCGAGCAAGCCAGTAATAGGCACAGGGCGGCGGCGCTCATTGTGAGTGTCAAGCCGAACCGCCGCATAAATTGAATTGCCCCTAAGTGGTTGATGCCCAACATCTCTCGCTTCAAAAGTAGCAGGAGAGCACTCCAAATGCAATCTTTCATCCGCTTGGGTTGACCCCTGGAGGCGCGGGACCTATAATCCCGCGGTTCAGTGCAACTCATTGGCATTTCAGCAATGATTCGATCCAGAATTATCGGAACCGGGTCGTATCTCCCTCAACGAGTGATCTCGAATCGGGAGGCTGGGGCTGCACTAAAAATCGATCCGGACACCATCACCCGGCTCACCGGTATAGAGGAACGACGATGGGCGGATCCCGCTCAGGCATCGTCAGACTTGGCGGTCGAGGCGGCTCGTGCGGCACTGAATGCGGCAGGGCTGGAACCAACTGCAATGGAGGCCATCCTGGTTTCGACCACTTCTCCTGACATGCCGTTTCCGTCGACCGCCTGTCACGTCCAGAGGAAATTGACCTGCGGCAGCGTGCCGGCATTCGATGTCGCGGCTTCCTGTTCGGGCTTTTTGTATGGGCTTTCCATGGCGGATGCCATGATTCGAAGCGGCCAAATTAAAACTTGCCTCGTGGCCGCGGCCGAAGTGAAGTCCCGGACGCTCGATCTGCACGATCTCGACACAGCCCTATTGTTCGGTGACGGCGCCGGTGCCGTGATCGTACAAGGCGAACAAGAGGACAGCCAGCCCGGCCGAGGCCTGCTCGGGATCCGCCTCGCTGCGGACGGCGGTCGCCACGATCTGATTCGGATTCACGCCGGCGGCTCCCGCTGGCCTTTGACTCAGGACAGACTGGAAATAAGGGACCACACCCTGCGCATGCAAGGCGCACCGCTGTTCCGTCTCGCGGTACGGCGCCTGGAGCAGGCGGTGCGGGACATCTTGAAGGAATTTGGCGTGGAATTGCGGGATGTGGCGCAATTCGTCGTTCACCAAGCAAACGGAAGGATCCTTGCGCAACTGGCTACCCGCCTGACGTCCGCCGTGGCGCGCGTTGACCAGACAGCGATGCGTACCGGCAACGTGCAAGAAGGAGAATGGCGGCGCATCGGCGATGCCATCAGCGTGCTGTCGCAGGCGCCCATCCACATCGACGAGACTCCGGCACTC
>JAICVE010000242.1 GCA_025935475.1 Nitrospira sp.
ACGCGTACAGCCGGCTGGCCCTTGCCTGCGTGCTGTGGCTCAGCTCCTTGAGTCCGCCGCTTCCTGAGCCGGCCACGGCTTCCGATTCCTCAAACTCGATCCTGCGTCACGATCTGTTCGTCCAGATTGATCCCGGGCGGCATGCGCTCGTGGCAACGGATCGGTTCACGATCGACCCCGGCCAGGCGCAGACGATCCAGCTCTCCCTTGCGCCGACACTGCAACTCGACCGGCTCGTGTTGTCCCCTTCGCAGACCTCGTCGGACGATGTCGGGCGAGACCTCTCCTTTGAGGTCGATCATCAGTCGGCCGCTGCGCAGCGCATCACCATTCCGGTCTCGTGGCCGGGAAAGGCCCCGGCGACGATGACCGCGTACTATCACGGGACGATCAACGACCCGCCCAAGGAGCCCCGTCATTTGCGGTTTGTCACTCCGAGTGAAACCGCCGGGCATATCGGTCCCGAAGGGATCTATCTGAGCAGCGAAACTCAGTGGTATCTGGATGTGCCTGAGTCACTGAGCGCGTATCGCCTTCGCGTGGCCTTGCCTTCCGGATGGACCGCTGTCACGCAAGCGAAAGTTCGCAGCTCCGACTCCTGCCCCGCCGGGCTGTGCTCCAGCCGCGATCTGACCTTAACGGAATGGGAACCGAGTCAACCGACCGAGGCACTCACGCTGGTCGCGAACCGGTTCGTGGCCAAGACGCGCAATTGGTCGTCGAAGGAGGGACAACAGGTCCAGCTGGGCACCTATCTGTTTCCCGAGGACGCGCAACTGGCGGACGAATATCTCGATGCGACAGCTCGCTATCTCGAAACCTACATCGCCCTGCTTGGCCCCTATCCGTTTGACACCTTCGCGGTAGTGGAGAATTTTTTTGCCAGCGGTCTGGGAATGCCCTCTTTTACGCTGCTCGGGAGCGGCGTGATCAAACGTCACTATGTGCAGCCCTACGCGTTGGGACACGAGATCGTGCATTCCTGGATCGGAAATGCCGTGTTCAACCGTACAGACCAAGGAAATTGGGTTGAAGGCCTGACGACATATCTGGCCAACTACTATTGGCATGAGTGGTCTGGCGATCAAGACCAGGCACGGGATCAGCGGCGGCTCATGCTGCGTGGATATAACCTGCATGTGCCCCCGGAGCGAGATTATCCGCTTCGGCAGTTCACGCAGAAACACGATGAGCGCGACAACGCCATCGGCTATCAAAAAGCCGCCATGGTATTTCATCTGCTCCGGCAAGAGGTCGGCGACGAGTCGTTCTGGCGGTCGCTGAAGCAACTCGTCGCCCGGTATCGGGGCCGTCGGGCCGATTGGCAGGACTTGGAGCGGGTATTTGGCGAAACGTCGGGGAAAAACCTCCGCTGGTTTTTCGCACAGTGGGTCGAACAACGCGGTGCGCCTGATGTCAATGTGAACGACGTCTCCGCACGACGGTCCATGGCTGGATCATTCTCGTTGCGAGGTCACGTTGTGCAGACCGGTCCGCCGTTTCAATCGCCGCTGCCGCTTCGCATTCGGATGTCGGGCGGAGCCGAGCACATCTTCCCGACTCGCCTCCAGGATGCTGAAACGCCCTTCACGATCCCACTGCCGTCGAGGCCGCTTTCGATCGAGGTCGACCCCGATGCGACGGTTCTCCGCCGGATCCCTCGGGAGGACCTGCCCCCCGTCTTGAACCATTACGTCACAGACCGGCATCGTTCGGTGGTCTCGGCCCTTGGGGAACCGGTCGACGGCGGTCATCCCTTTCGCGAAGTCCTGACACGGATTGAGGCACAGGAGAGTCAGAAGCCAGTATCGGAACGCGCCGCCATGATTCCGTTCGTCCATGATCTGCTGTTGCCTCCGGAAGGTTCGGTGCTAGTATTGGCAACGCCGGCCGTTCGCGAGGCTCTTCAGCCGGTTCTCGAGACGCACTGCGGTTCTCGCGTCCAGCTCCGCGAAGAAGGAGTCGCGATCGAGGGGACGAGCTATGACGGACCGGCCATCGCCGTACTGGCGAGCTGCCATCGACGGGATCATCCAGGCAGCGTCATGACGTGGCTGTATGCGACTTCTCCGCAGGCCGCCACCACCGTTGCCCGGTTGCTGTTCTTTTACGGCTGGAACAGCTTCGTCGTCTTTCAGCACGGCAAGCCGATTGCGCGTGGCGAGTGGGAGCCTTCCCAGGCACGAATGGAGGTAGTCATCGATGAGTCTGTATCGGACCGCTAGGACGCCCTTGATCATCGTGATGGCGGTATGTGCATGGTGTCTGCTTCAGCCGGGCTATGCCGCCGAGCCAACTGCCGCGCCGCAGGCTACAGCGAGTCCAGAACGTCACTTGAAGAACATTCGCCAGCTGACCTTCGGCCGCCAAAACGCCGAAGCCTATTTTTCGTTCGACGGCGCCAAACTAATTTTCCAGTCCACGAATAATTGGATGAAAGATTCCTTCGCCGCCACGCTGAAACCGGCTGAAGAAGGTCTCGGCTGCTATCAGATGTATGTGATGGACCTCGAGAGCAAGACCATTCGTTTGGTCAGCACCGGGACGGGCGCCACGACCTGCGGTTATTTTTTCCCAGGTGACCGGCGCGTGTTGTACTCGTCGACGTATGCGTCAGGACCCAACTGTCCGCCGAAGCCCAAGCGGGAAGGGTCCTATCGGTGGGCGCTGGATGACTACGACCTCTATGCCGTGCGCATCGATGGGCAAGAGATGCAACGGCTTACCGCGACACCGGGATACGACGCGGAAGCGACGATTTCCCCGGACGGAAAGACCATCGTGTGGACGTCCGTGAAAGACGGCGATCTCGATCTCTACGCAATGAATCTGGACGGAACGAAACCGCGCCGGCTCACCGATGAGGTCGGATACGACGGCGGAGCGTTTTTCTCACCGGACAGCACACGCATTGTCTACCGGGCGTCTCATCCGACTGATCCAGCTGAAGTGTCCCGGTACAAAGAGCTGCTTGGCCAACGGCTGGTCGAGCCGGGGCAACTTGAAATTTTTGTCATGAAGGCTGATGGCAGCGACAAGCGTCAAATCACCGCCAACGGCGCCTCAAACTTTTCACCGTTCTTTCATCCGGACGGCAAGCGCATCATCTTCTCCTCTAACGTCGAGACTAGAGGGGAGGGGGGGCGCCCGAGTTTTCATCTCTTTCTCATCGGTGACGACGGGAAGGGACTCGAGCGAATCACGGTCGAGGGCCACTTCAACAGCTTTCCGATGTTTTCCCCCGACGGGAAGCGGCTGGTCTGGGTGTCCGACCGGTTGTCGAAGTCACCGGGCGAATTCAATGTATTTCTGGCCGACTGGATACCGTGATGGTGACGCCTCGTGAGCAGGGGGCGGGCCGTTTGCTCCCGTACTTGTTACTTGCCTGTTGTGGCCTGGCGCTGCTGCTCACGTTTGTCCGATTGATCGAATTTGATGCGCCCTTGACCCGCTTCATACGGTCACTCAACGATTTCCACATTGATCACCTTCACAATCCGTGGCTGGCTCAGCTCAGTGATGTCGGCAACGAGGTGGGCAGGGGCGAATCCCTTCTCCTCGTGAACGGCGTACTCCTCGCGGCGGGTTATATACTTGGCCGTGCCAGCCTCAAGCGCGCCGGGTGGGAAACACTCATTGCCCATCTAGTGGCAGGCGGAGTCAATACGGCCCTCAAGCATCTCATCGGACGGGCGCGCCCGAAATTCATGCACACGGGCAAGTCCGAATTTTTTCCCTTCGGCGGAGCTGGATGGGATTCGTTTCCCTCCGGGCATTCCATGGCGACCTTCGCCGTCGCGGCGGTTCTGGCAGTCAGGTTCCCAAAGGTCCGCTGGCTGGTGATTCTCTGGGCGCTTACCGTGTCCGTGAGCCGCTTGTTTCGAGCCTCCCATTTTCTCACGGATATCGTCGCAGGAGCGGTCTTTGGCGTGCTTATCGGCGCGATCGTCGCCCATCCATGGGAAGACCGATTCGCGTCCGTCACTTCGGCATTGATGACCGTGACGCCGCCGTTGGCCGTCGTGCTGGCGCTGATGACCACGATCGGTCAAAGCCCTTCTCAGGGAAGAACCGTCACCATCCTGAGTCAAAGCGGATTGCTGATAGTCTTGGTGGCAATGACCGCCTATGTCCTTCTCAGGGTACGACCTGACATGCTGCCCACCTCTCTGACGACCATGGGAGCCGTCGCGTTGATAGGACTTGGCGTTGCACTGTGTTCAGTATCCCTGTGGGTGGCGGCGGTCATCTTGCTGGTGTGTCTTGCCTATTGGTTGAACACGCAATACAACGGCCAAGCGACCACAATCGGCTCTCACCCCCCATGGCCTTATGAAGCGGCTTTTGGGCTGGCAGTGCTGCTGACGATCTTTACGATGATTGAGCTGAGAGGCGCCTTGCCGATGGGATAATCAATGGGCAGGCAGTGTTCCGATCGGGCGTTGGGTGGCGTGTTCCGGGATGGTGATCATCGGCCGAGTGGCGAGCAGCACGTACCCGTACTGCTTCAGGATCGGCACCAGCGTTTTGGCTTCGGGCGGCAACTTCGATTGATACGTTTCTGGCAGGACGACCATCGTTTGCCCTGGCTGCGCCAGCGCCTGACGAATCGTGGCTTCTTCCCCTTCGGAGACGAAGATCACCTTCCGCCTTGCATAGAACGCGTTGGACGGCCTGGTCGAGCCATAGACGATCAGTCGATCGGTCGGTGCGAGGTTGACGCCGGCGGTATAGGACAGCGTTTGTGGCGGCGAGATGAAGTATCGATTGACGCCCGGAACGATCAGCTGAAGAACGATCAGCATCACGAGCGGTGTCCAGTGCCAGATCTCGACCAGCACGAGACTGGGAATCACGAAGCGCGGCGAATAGACCCATAGCGACGGCGGCAGTCCGACGAGCGACAGCAGGTAGTTGAGCACGCCCTGCTGCGGGTGGAAC
>JAICVE010000012.1 GCA_025935475.1 Nitrospira sp.
CACCGGATTGGGCCTGTCGACGGTCTACGGAATCGTCAAGCAAACCGGCGGCAGCATTGTGGTGGAAAGCCAGAAGGACCAGGGCGCCACGTTTAAGATTTATTTTCCGCTCATCGATCAAGGCGCGGCGGGGACGGCCGGAGCTCCCGACGCAGAACCGGTGCATGGACGAGAGACGATCCTGCTTGTGGAAGACGAGCCTGCCGTTCGAGGCCTGGTGCATGAAACGCTGCGCCTGCACGGGTATACCGTCCTCGAGGCACGCCATGGCATTGAAGCGCTCATGACCGGCGCGAAACACCAGGGGCCGATTCACCTGCTGCTCACCGATGTCGTCATGCCGCAGATGAGCGGGCCGGAGGTCGCGGAAAAGATCCAGATCGTCCGGCCTGGAATCAAGGTGCTCTACATGTCCGGCTATCCGGACCATCCGGTATTCGAGCAGGGCGGGATTTCTCGCGACGCGTCGTTTCTTCCCAAGCCGTTCACTCCGAATGTGTTGGCCAAAAAGGTGCGTGATGTGTTGGATGGTGCAAAAGTAGGGTGAGTGTGGTGCGTCCTCCCTTGATCTTGAACCTCCGTTCCGTTTATCGTGCCCGTGAATTTTACGGAGCTGCCGAAAGCCAAAGCGCATGACTCAACCGGGGCGCGAATTCGACATCGGGCAGTACCGCATTCAGCAGGAACCCTATTACGCGGACGTTCGCGGCGAAGTCGGGCTGTTCACGACGGCCGCGAAAAGCCGCATGCCGGTCATGCTCAAGGGACCGACCGGTTGCGGCAAAACGCGGTTCATCCAGCACATGGCGTTTCGGCTCGGCCGGCCGTTGATTACAGTGGCATGCCACGAAGATCTTACGGCGTCGGATCTGGTCGGACGGTATCTCCTCAAGGGGCAGGACACAGTGTGGGTCGACGGCCCGCTCACGTTGGGGGTCAAGCACGGCGCCATCGTCTATCTCGATGAGGTGGTCGAAGCCCGTAAAGATACGACGGTCATCATCCATCCGCTCAGCGACGACCGCCGGATGCTGCCAATCGAAAAGAAAGGGCAGATTGTCGAGGCCGCCGACGATTTCCTTCTCGTCATCTCGTACAACCCGGGCTATCAGAGCGTGCTCAAGGATTTGAAGCCGAGCACCAAGCAGCGATTCATGGCGATTGAGTTTGATTATCCTACCCCAGACATCGAAACGGCGATCGTCCAGCGCGAAGCCGGCATTGCCCAAGACGTCGCAGTCCGTTTGGTCAAATTGGGAGGCAAGGTCCGCAATCTCAAGAACCACGGGTTAGAGGAAGGCGTGAGCACCAGGCTCCTCATCTACGCCGGCATCTTGATGCGCGAAGGCGTGGCGACGGAGCGGGCCTGCGATGTGGCGATTGCCCGGCCGCTTACCGACGATCCCGACATGCAGCGCAGCATCATGGAACTCGTGAAGGCCATCTTCTAGCAGACAGGATGCTGAAACTTCCCTCCAGACTTGTGCTCACATCGCTCCAAGACTCACCATTCGATGGAGACTCTGCTTGGACTTCTTCAGCGGTGCTGCGGTCTTGCTTGCGGAGGTGGCGCGTCTACTGCCCATGCCTTCTCTGATCGTCCGTGACAGCAAGGACGGAGCCGTTCTCACCGTCCATGTGCAGCCGAAGGCGGCCCACACGGTCTGTGTCGGAATCCACGGCGAGGCGCTCAAGATTCGAGTTGCGGCGCCGCCGGCAGGAGGAGCCGCAAACCGGGAGTTGATCCGGTTTCTCGCAGATGAACTGTCGTTGCCGACGGCAGCCGTGCACATCGAGTCGGGCGAAGGCAGCCGGCACAAACGCGTGCGGCTGGAGGGAGCGACGGCGGTCCACGTCATGACGTGTCTGATGCCAAAGGGAGTGATGAACAGGTGAGAACGTCCGTGGCCTGGGCCTTGTGCGCGGCCCTGATGCTCAGCGCATGTTCGAAGCCTCGTCCTGTGCTGTACGAGAATCCCCAACTGAAAACCGTCGGGAGAGAAGTCGCCGACCAGGATATCGAAGCCTGCAGGAAGGCGGCCGAATCGGCCGGCGCTGAAGAAAGCAGCGGCAAGGCCGGAGGTGTGGCGAAGAATACTGCTGTCGGCGCAGGTGTCGGGGCGGCGAGCGGAGCGGTAGGAGGCGCAATCTCCGGCTCGCCAGGTCTCGGTGCAGCGATCGGCGCCGCAAGTGGAGCCGTGTGGGGATTGCTGATGGGCTTGTTCAGCGCCAGCTCGGCTCAGCCCAGTCAGGCCTATACCAATTACGTGAATCGGTGCTTGCAAGAGAAAGGCTATGAGGTGACTGGTTGGCAATGAGGTGTCCGGTCATTCAGACAAGAGTCCTCATTGTTGGCCTGGTCCTTTCAATGGCGGCCTGCTCGAGTCCGCATCCGATACTCCGCTCGAATGCGAAAGTGTTGTTGCAGGGGCGCGAGGCTTCGAATCTGGATGTCGATGTGTGCCAGCAGAAAGCCGAGGCCGCCGGATTACAGCCTGGGACGGGTAGTCGCAGCGGCAACATGGCTGCGGGAGCCGCGCTCGGAGTTGTCGCCGGCGCCGCGGTGGGTGCGTCGACCGGGCTGATCGGAGGCCCAACTGGTGTCGCGATTGGTGCTGCAGCCGGCGGAGGATTGGGCCTGATCATCGGAATCGTCGGAGGGGCCTATAAACCTCTTGAGCCCGATCCGCCCTATGCGGATATGGTGGTGCGATGCCTCATTGAAAAGGGGTACGACGTCACAGGATGGGAGTAGCAGCCAGAGCGCAGATCACTCTTGTGTGTGCGATGGCGGTGCCTCGGCCTTATACCTCAAGGCCCGTCCCTTTTCGGGCGTGGGATCGGTGATCACACCATAGACTTCACGTCCTTCATGCCCTTCCGGTAAGTATTCCGTGATCGGCATTCCATCTTCCCGCACGAACAAGAGACAATGGCAATATTTATAGATCTGCATCTCGTCGCATGCGCAAATCCATCGTCGCAGCTTGGCCTCAGCGACTTTATCCTTGTAGAAATTGCAAGGACAGAGCGGCTTTCCTAGCTCATCCACATGCATAGCCAGGCCCTTTACCACGGCTTCGGTGACGGCGGGATTGGGATGCATCGTCGTGCCACTCTTCTCGGCGAAGCCCCGCACATACTTCCACATCTTATCCAAACTGGCTTGCTTCGGTTCGGGCATATCGGTGATAGCTCTTGTGAATGACGACCTGACGGCCGTGAACGGCAGTTTACAAGCCCGAGGCCGTTCTTTACAATCCAACACTCCTCGAAGGTCTCGACGTACGAAACCAAGTACGCCTGCGACCTCTCGCTCGTTGCGGCCTTTCCATCAGGCGTTTTGAGCATCCTGTAAGAATCCAAGCCCTATGTCATCCGGGGATATTCAAGAACAATTGACCAACCGCTTGGCCGATGAGCTTGGTCCCGCTGTGGCTGCCGGATTGGTCGGGCAGTTGGAGACCCTGGCGGTCCAACCGGGACAGGTCTTAGAGTTGCTGGAGGAGCTCGAAGGGGTCTCCGCGAAGGTCGCGCGTGCGGCGATCAGCGCCCTGCCTGAGCTGGATCGGCGCGCCGGATGCTTACAGGTCCTTTCCTGGTTGGATCTGGGGGTGGTGCTTGCGGAAGCCTCGGGAGCGACCGCGCTGAAATATTTTAAGGACAGCCCGCTCATTCTGGGAGTGATTGCCGACAGCAACCATCAGCGTTCGGTGTTAGCGGTCGGCCTCGAACTTGCCGAATGTGACGCCAACGTCAGTTGGGAATATCTCAAAACGTCCCCTCCGATTGTGACGGCCGTTCCTGCCGATCTGGTGCCGCGTTGGCTGGAGATGGGCGTGGAACTCACGCAGACGGATCTCGTCGTAGGACTCGAATACATCCGGCAGATTCCCCTGTTAGCCCCGGTGCTGCCATGGGAGGCAGTGCGAGATTGGCTGGCCTTCGGGTTGAAACTCATCGCCCCGAACGCGTTTGGCAAGCCGGACTATCTCGGCACGATCGAGTTCCTACGGACGAGCCCGGCGATTCTTGGCGATATCGAAGCGCCACTTCGTTCCCACGTGATCTCCGTGGGCAGCCAACTCGCATCTCACACCCCTGCAACCGGCATCGCCTGGCTCGCGGAATCTCCGGTGCTGCTTCGTGCCCTGCCTTCATCACCGTGGAGGGTCAAGCTGCTTCAGTACGGAGGTCTTCTGGCCGAACAGGATCCGGAGGCCGCCCTGGCGTATCTCCGGCGCGGGTCGGAACTGGTGAGTCTCCTGGGCGAGGAGTCTTCGGCCTTCGGCCGGTTTGAGACCTGGTTCAGGGCAGGGATGGAGGTGCTGTCCTATAGTCCGGAGGGCGCACGCGCCTATTTCTCGGCTGAGTCGCGGAAGGCGCTTTCATCGGTCGAAGACGCATTGAGCGGTGTGCCCCTGAAACACGTTGCCCGCCGAGTCAAACTCTTCGTGCAAGGTCTCTGCGGCTCGGAGGTTGCGATTGCCGCGCGAACACATACCGCGGGGGAACCGACCGCGCGCGCCGTGGTCAGCGCGGATGGGAAGACCATCGCCTTGCCGACGTTGCTGCGGCATTTTCCGACGGCGCAGGAAAACGAGCGCCTGTTTCTCATCATGGCCGCCCATGAGGCCGGACATCTCGAGTTTGGCACCTACCAACTTCGGATCGAGCAGCTGGCTGATTTGGTTGCGACCGTCTGCCATCGTTACCATCGATCCATGCCTGCGACGCTCGACACACTCGGAGATCTGTTCCGTGTATATCCGCAGCCACGGCTCGTGAAGGATCTTTGGGCGGTCCTCGAGGACGCACGCGTCGAGTACTTGCTTCAGGCGCAATACCCTGGGCTTCGAGGCGACCTCGCGCAGTTCGCCGCTGATACGATCGCCGCTCGAGACCCCGCGCATGCGTTAACCGTACGAGAGCTTGTGGTGGATTGTCTCTTGCGGCTCTCGACCGGAGCATCGTTGTCCTCGGCGGTTCCTCATGCGCTCATCGAGGAGGTTTCCCTCCTCTGGAAGCTGTGCCAGTCGGTCTTGACCGCCTCCGCAACGGCGGTGGATGCCGTACGCACCGCGGACGAGGTGTATCGACGGCTCGAAGAACTTGTGGCCACAGCGGCGAGGACGCCGGCGGAGCCATCAACGGATGCATCGGAAATCGGCATGAGGCCGGGCGCTTCCGAGGAGAGAGCCGACGCGTATCGTCCGGTGGAGAATTTGTTCTACCGGGGAGAGATGAACGCCGACCTCGTGGCAGGACAGACGGAACAGCAAGAACATGCGCGGATCACTGGACAGGGCGAGGGTTCTGCTGAACAGACCGGTGCCGGGACAGGCGCCCGGCGTGAGCAGCCTTCTCAAGACGGGGATGCCCTAGGCGGAGGCCGTTCGTTGCCGTCCGTGGTTGAGGAACTGCTTGCGCTCGACGTCGATGCGTGGCCTCTGGAGGCCGATGGTGGAGACGAACAAGTCCGTCGCTATCCCGAGTGGGACTACAGACTTCAGGACCACCGCATGAAGTGGTGCCGCGTCGTCGAACGTGCGGCAACCCGCGGCTCGGATGAGTGTGTCTCCGGTACGTTGACGGCTCATCGGAGCACGGTGCGGTTGCTGCGCCGGTTCTTCGAGGGATTGCGGCCGCCGGCTTTTCGCCGCCTGGCCGGCCGGCCCGACGGAGAGGAGCTGGATATCGACGCCGTGGTTCGCAGGGCGGCCCAGCAACGGGCAGGGTTCGAAGGCAGCGACCGGATCTATATCAGACATGAAAAAACAGAACGCGATGTGGCGGTGCTGTTCCTGGTCGACATCAGCGGATCGACCGGACGTCAGCTCGACGGCGGTCGGCGGGTGATCGACGTGGAAAAGGAGAGCCTGGTTCTCCTCTGTGAGGCTCTTGATGCCGTGGGCGATCGTTATGCGCTGTATGCCTATTCTGGTCAGGGGCGGGGAGCTGTCGAGATCCAAACGATCAAAGGCTTCGATGAACGGCTGGGCACGACGACCGCCCAACGCCTGGGCGGGCTCTCTCCGCGTCAACAAAACCGGGACGGGGCCGCGATCCGTCATGCCGCCGCCACGCTGAGGCAACAGGATGCGAAAACGCGTCTCCTCGTCCTGCTGAGTGACGGCCGGCCGTTGGACGGCGAGTACAAGGATGAGTACGCGCTGGAAGACACAAAGGCCGCGTTGCGGGAAGCCAGACGGGAGGGAATCCATCCTTTTTGTGTCACCATCGACCGGAACGCGGACGGCTATGTGCGTCGGATGTATGGCGATGTCGAGTACACCGTGATTGACCGAGTTGAATCGCTTCCAATCAGGCTCCCGAGGATTTACCAGCGGCTGGCGACCTAACGTACAGCAGGTGAGGCCGGCCGAGGTCCTGAGGGACATGGCATGAAAGGGAACGGCTTGCGCGTATGACGGATCAACCGACGAAGCGGGCCGTCCCGCCGTGGCTGTACAAACTCTTCACAGGGCATCAGTATCCCTATGTGCGCCGGCTGGCCAAGTTTGCTCAGCCCATTCACCCTGGGGAAGAGCGCCAAGAGCCGACCAAAGAGATGATCGAGGCCAAATTTTGGGAGGTCTTTCCCCATTGCTCGACGAAAATCCTTCAGGAAGTCAAGGCGGGCATGATCGTGGTGTTTCACGATCTGGGCGAGTATCCTCCGGGAGGGTACCAGGAACTCATAGACAATCCCGAGGACTTTCTGGCAAAAACGTACGGGAAAAAGAAGATCAAGGTGAACTTTTACCACGGCGAGAATTTCGTGTGCACGATCAACTTTAAGGTCGCCGGGTGGACGGAACACGAGCATTGATAGCTGTTGAATGTCCAAGCCCTTGTCACGTTGAGCTTGGCTGACCGGAGGGAGCATGGGGCGACCGAAGATCACGGTGGTGGGAGCTGGAAATGTGGGTGGAACAACAGCGCAACGGCTGGCGGAACGTAACGCGTATGACGTGGTGTTGGTGGACATCATTGAAGGCGTGCCGCAGGGCAAGGCGCTCGATATCTCTCAGGCCGGTCCCGTCTGCGGCTACAGTACGAAGGTGGTCGGGTCCAACAGCTATGTCGAAACCGCGGGATCTTCCATCGCGGTGATCACCTCCGGCATCCCCCGAAAGCCCGGCATGAGCCGCGATGAGCTGCTCACCACGAACGCCAAAATCGTAAAGACGGTGGTCAGTGAGTTGGTCTCGCGTTCGCCCGATATCATCCTCATCCTGGTGACCAATCCATTGGACGCAATGGTCCACGTGGCCCGAACAGTCAGCGGACTGCCGAAGACGCGCATCATCGGCATGGCCGGCGTGCTGGATTCCGCGCGCATGCGCACCTTCATCGCCCAAGCGTTGGGCGTCCCAGGGCGGGACGTCGAAGCGATGGTGTTGGGGGGACACGGCGACACCATGGTCCCCCTCCCTCGATACACGACGGTAAAGGGGCGGCTGGTTTCGGAGATGATGCCGAACGACCAGCTCGAGGCGATCGTCCAACGCACCCGCGACGGAGGTGCGGAAATTGTCGGATTGCTGAAAACCGGCAGCGCGTTTTACGCGCCGTCCGCATCCGCGGTGGACATGGTCGAAGCGATATTAACAGATCAAAAACGCGTTATGCCTTGTGCAGTCCTGTGTGAAGGCGAATACGGCTTGCGCGATGTTGTGGTTGGTGTGCCCGTCCAACTTGGCAAGGGCGGCGCGGAACGGGTCATCGTGTATGATCTGACGCCTGCCGAGCAGAAGGCGCTGGAAGTCTCAGCGAACGCGGTGCGAGAGCTGTGCGCGACCGTCGACCGGTTGATGGCATAGCGTCCGACGTTCTTCTCGTCCAATCCAGTGAGGACATGAGCGGATGGCATGAAGCCCGTGCGACGTTGTGAAGCCATGGTGCGCGCTTGACAATCAAGAGAGCCTACAGTACAGAAAGCAGTTTAGCACTGCACTGAATGAGGAGATGCTATGAAATTCCTTGAAGATCCGATGCAGACCATGGGCGCGGGATTCGCGTTAGCGCTCGTGCTGATTGTGGTGTATCTCGGCATTGCCGGCGTCGGAGCCGGGGAAGCGGACTGGGCTGGAATCATTATCCGCTGGATCCACTTCCTGGCCGGCATCACCTGGATCGGGCTGCTCTACTTCTTCAACCTGATCAATGCGGCCTTCCTCAAAAGCCTGGATGGCCCAACAAAAAACGTTGTCATTCCAAAGCTCATGCCCTCCGCGCTGAACTGGTTCCGTCATGGAGCCACCGTGACGGTGTTGGCAGGCATTCTGCTCTACATCAAGTTGTACATGGGCGGAGGCACAGGCGCTTACGCCTTGGCGATCGGCGGTTTGCTCGGTATCATCATGATGGTCAACGTCCATGCGATTATTTGGCCCAATCAGAAGAAGATCATCGCTGCCGTGTCGGCGGCCGCACAAGGCACCCCTGCACCGGCTGAAATGGCGCAATGGGGCCGTACCGCCTTGCTGGCCTCCCGGGTCAATTTCATGCTGTCGATCCCCATGCTGTTTTTCATGGGCGCGGGTAGCCACCTGAAATAACCTGCCTTTCCCGGCTGACGGGCTCCCGCCTGTCAGCCGGTTTGATCTTGTCTCTTAAAGAACGACAGTCCGGCCAATATGCCCAGGATCGTATAGGGCTGTCGTGCTAAACCATTGAGAATCAGGCCTATTCTCGGCGCTTTGCCTTGACGTAACAGGAGCAGGGCCCGTATAGTACCCACTCACCTTTCTCTGGTTCTGGAGCGCACCGGATGATGATGACGCTAGCGGAAGCCCGCCTTGTCGAGAAAATCGATGGGACTCCCTGGGACATCGACGCCTACATCAAGGTCGGCGGCTATGAGGCCTGGAAAAAGTGTGTCAAGGAACTGACGCCCGAGCAGGTGGTTCAGGAACTGAAAACGTCCGGACTCCGTGGTCGTGGAGGGGCAGGCTTTCCCACTGGTGTGAAGTGGGACAAGGTCCTCAATCATCGGGTCAAGGAGCGTTACTTTGTGTGCAACGCTGGTGAGCATGAGCCCGGGACGTTTAAGGACCGTCATCTATTGAAAACCATTCCGCATCAACTCATTGAAGGATGTCTGATCGCGTCATGGACGGCACAGGCCAAGGCCTCTTTCATTTATGTGAATCACGAGTACCAGGAAGAACGGGAAAATCTGAAGAAAGCGTTGGCGCAGGCCAAGGAGCGGGGTTTCGTCGGCAAGAATATTCTCGGCAGCGGCATCGACATTGAATTACAAGTATTTGAAGGCCACGGCAGTTACGTGGCCGGTGAAGAAACCGCCATGCTGGAGTCGATGCAGGGGCGCCCGGCGATGCCGCGTCAAAAGCCGCCGTTCTATCCCACGGATTACGGATTGTACGGAAAGCCGACGTTGGTCAACAACGTCGAAACCTTGTGCAATATACCGCGGATTCTTCACAAAGGCGCAGTGTGGTTTACGCAAGTGGGCACTGAGAAATGCCCGGGGACGATGATGTTTTCCCTGAGCGGTGCCGTTAACCGCCCCGGTGTCTACGAGATGCCAATGGGTGTCACAATGCGGGAATTGATCGAACGGGGCGGCGGTGGCGTGCCCGGGGGACGACACATCAAGGCCGTGTTTCCCGGCGGACCCGCATTCTCGATGGTCACAGCCGATCAACTGGATCTTCCCATGGATTTCGATTCGCTGAAAAAGGCCGGAACAGGATTAGGCTCAGCCGGTGTGATTGTGGTGGACGATGCCACCTGCATGGTCCGCCAGGCGTTGAAATTTTCGAATTTCTTCAAAGGCGAAAGCTGCGGGCAGTGCCCGCCTTGCCGCATGGGCACGATCAATCTCGCGACTCTGATGACTAAGATCGAAGCAGGCGAGGGCACCCAAAAGGATCTCGACAGCCTGTTGCAGCTTTGCGGGTTCGTCAAGGGAACGGGATATTGCACGTTGGTCACCGGCGCAGCGGTGCTGGTCCAGAGCAGCGTCAAACTGTTCCGCCATGAATTCGAAGACCATATTAGGTTGCAGCGCTGTCCCTTTCCTTCGAGCCCGGAGGAGGCGGTCACTCATTAGAAGGAGGCGTGCGGATGCCATTGGTGACCTTTCTTCATCCCAAAGGCAAAAGCGGAATGGTTCCCCGGAATACCACGTTGCTTGATGCGGCCAAGGAACTAGGGTTTCCGCTCAATCATGATTGCGGAGGAAATGCCTCCTGCACCACCTGTCGTGTCGAGGTCCAGCAGGGTGCCGAGCACCTGTCCGAGATCGACTTCGAGGAACAGGATCTCCTGGATCGGGAAGCGCTGAGTGAGCCCTGGCACCGCCTGGGATGCCAGGCGAAGGTGCTGGGGGATGTCGTGGTGCGAGTGCCTGAAACCAAGTGGGCCGCGCCTGCGACCGGCCAGTCTGAGGCCCAGGGTGTTGATATTCGTTGAATCGGTGTTACACTAAGCAAACCAGGCGGTTGAGACGGCCGGCCTGTTACTAAGGAGGAGTACGATGGTCACGATTACCCCGGTTGCGGAACAGAAGATCCAGGAACTGATGAAGGAAGAGAAAGACATCGTCGGATTGCGGATTTATGTCCGTGGCGGCGGCTGCCATGGCTATCAGTATGGGATGGCATTCGAATCCAAGATGGCTGAAGACGACACCGTCATCGAAAAAGGTGACGTAAAAGTTATCATGGATTCTCAGAGCGCACCGCTGCTCCAGGGCGCGGAAGTCGACTATGTCGACAGCGTCCAGGGCTCGGGGTTCTCGATCAAGAATCCGCAGGCGAAGACGACCTGCGGCTGCGGCAGTTCCTTCAGCGCGTAAAACAGCGTGGCCTCTGCCGACAGGTCCGGCACGATCGAATGATGATGGAAGCCAGGGTTGCCCGTACGGGTGATCCTGGCTTCTCTATTTCTCTGCTGCAAGCCGCCCCGCACGCAACGATTGGCCTAGAAGATGACAATGGCACAAATCACGATGACGAGGCGGTACCGTTTCTGTGCCGCTCACCGGTTGCATACGGACTTCTTGACGCCTCAGCAAAACTGGGCAGCTTTCGGAAAATGCAACAATCTAAACGGTCACGGCCATAATTATGTCGTGCTCGTCACGGTCAAGAGTGCGACGGCTGGGGCGGCGTACCGGCAGGAGCAGCTCGACCAAGTGGTAGAAGAAGTGATTGTGTCTCGCTTTGATCACCACGATCTCAATGAAGACCCGGCCTTCGCTGAGACCACCACGACAGGGGAAAACCTCGTCAAGTTGATTTGGGATTTGCTGGTGGATAAGCTTCCGGCCGGCTCGCTTGAAAAGGTGGGCGTCATCGAAACCAGAGACAATTACTTCGAGTATGCGGCGCCTGCCGCGGTCCATTAACCGGAGCGCAAGAGACCTATGGCACAACGCCGGCGTCGTTCATCGATCAGTCGCATGGAGGACCTCCCTCCCGTCTCACCCCCGCACGACATCGCGGTCATGACCGATCTGGTCAGCCAACTCTTGAAGGCTTTGGGGGAATCTCCTCGCCGCAATGGACTGCTCAAAACCCCAGAACGCGTCGCGAAGGCCCTGCTGTTCATGACGAAAGGGTATCATGAGGATATTGAGCGGTTGCTGAACGGCGCCTTGTTTCCCATCGAATACGATGAAATGGTCATCGTGAAGGACATCGATTTTTTCAGCATGTGCGAGCATCACATGTTGCCGTTTTTTGGGAAGTGTCATGTCGGCTATCTGCCGAACAAGAAGGTCGTCGGGCTTAGCAAGATTCCGCGCGTCGTTGACGCATTTGCGCGGCGGTTGCAAGTACAGGAGCGGTTGACGACTCAGATCGCTGAAACGCTGAAGCGAAAATTGGATGCGCACGGCGTGGCTGTGGTGATGGAAGCCCGTCATTTGTGCATGATGATGCGGGGAGTGGAAAAACAGAACACCCTTGCGGTCACCAGTTCCATGCTGGGGGCCTTCCGCACACAAGATCAGACCCGGAACGAATTTTTGAAGCTGATCCGGAGAAATGCCGTCGGCGAAGCCTAGCGCCTGCTCAAAACGAGTCTCTCCGCGAAGCGTTCTACCGCAGCAGTGAATCGGTCTGGCTGCTCGAGATTGCTCAAGTGGCCGGCATCCGGAATCACGACCAATTCTGCCCCCGCAATGCCTGTTGCCATCCGTTCGGCATCCGCTGTCGTTGTTAATACATCGTTCGCGCCGACGATGATCAACGTCGGGATCGTGATTGCCGGCAACAGATTTGTCGAATCCGGCCGCTCCGCTAGCGCCATCAGCGCTCCGATGATCCCAGGGACGGGTGCTGCGGCGAGCATGACTTTGACGCGCGCGACGAAGTCAGGGTCCCGATCATACCGGGTCGGGGCGAGAAGCTTTGGCAGCATCTCCGCAATTACCGCCGCGGGTCCCATTGCCGCGGTCCGCTGGGCGAGGTTGAAACGCCAGTGGACCTGCTCCGGTGTGTCGGCCTCAGCCCTCGTGTCTGCCAGGACGAGGCCGAGCATCATCTCCGGATACAGGCGGTACAGCGCGAACGCAAGGTAGCCGCCCATGGAGAGTCCGACGAACAGGGCTTTTTCAATACAGAGACCGGCCAAAACACCCCTCACGTCCCGCGCATACTGCTCCATACTGTAACGCCAAGATGGTGCGTCGGATTCTCCCAGCCCCCGCAGATCGATCGAAATGGTTCTGAACCGCCGGCTCAACACGGCCTCTTGCGGCGCCCACATGGTGCGATTCAGGGGGAAGGCATGCAGAAAGACGATGGGCGGACCAGTGCCTTGGTCCTCGTACGCAATGGTCACTCCGTTGACTTCAGTCTTCATAGCGTCGAATCTGCTTCGTAACATCGGCGGGGGGCACGGTCAAGGCCGTCGTCTGAGCGGATTGCTCTGCATCTGATGGGGCGTATAAGATTTTGTACCACGAGGATGCCTATGAGTTCCGAGCAGGAACCTGCCCCTGATTTGTTCGACGAGCCAAGGCGAGACCGTCTGACCAATGCGCCGCTGGCCGAACGGATGCGTCCCCATTCCTTCGATGATTTGACTGGCCAGGACGAGATTGTCGGCAAGGGGCGGCCGCTCCGGAACGCGATCGACGCCGACCGTCTCTCCTCCGTGATTCTCTGGGGACCTCCCGGCTGCGGCAAGACCACCCTGGCCCATCTCATTTCCCGCTCAACCAAAGCGCATTTCGTGTCGTTCTCGGCCGTCACGAGCGGAGTGTCTGAATTACGCGAAGTCATCAAGGCGGCCGAGCATCGCCTGTCAACGAAGGGGCAGAAGACCATCCTCTTTGTCGACGAGATTCACCGTTTTAATAAGGCGCAACAGGATGCGTTTTTACCGCACGTCGAGAAAGGCACGATCATCCTCATCGGCGCCACCACGGAGAATCCTTCTTTCGAAGTCGTGTCCCCATTGCTGTCGCGCTCGTTGGTCGCAGTGTTGCGACCGCTGGATGACGAAGCGCTGGGGCGGATTTTAGACCGGACGCTCGGCGATGCCGAACGCGGTCTCGGCGGGCGCCGGCTCGTGCTGTCGGAGGAGGCGCGTCGGCGTTTGATCGGATTTGCGAACGGCGACGGCCGGTCGCTGCTGATGGCCCTGGAATTTGTCGCCGAGCAGGCCGTTCGGCAGCAGGACGGCACCAGACGGCTTGACGATGCCGTGGTCGAAGCGGCGCTACTCAAGAAGACCTTGCGCTATGACAAGGCTGGCGAAGAGCATTACAACCTCATCTCGGCCTATATCAAAAGTCTGCGGGATTCCGACCCTGATGGCGCAGTGTATTGGCTGGCACGGATGCTGGAGGCGGGTGAAGACCCAAAGTTCATTGCCAGACGGCTGGTGATTTTTGCGTCGGAGGACGTCGGCAACGCCGATCCGCTCGGAATTGTGGTGGCGACGGCGGTGGCGCAGGCCGTGGAGTTTGTCGGCTTACCAGAAGCCCAAATCAACTTGGCACAGGGAACGACCTACTTGGCGACGAGACCAAAGGACAATGCCTCCTATACGGCGCTCTTAGAAGCCCTTCGCGACGCGAAGGCTGGAGGCAATCTGGGTGTTCCGCTGCACCTCCGCAACGCCGTGACCTCGCTCATGCGCGATCTCGGCTATGGCAAGGGCTACCGGTATGCGCACGACGATCCGGAGGCACGCGACCAAGCCCATCTGCCGGAGGCATTGAAGGACCGGAAGTACTACAAGCCAAAGGGAAAATAGCCGCAGGACCCTCCGTTGGACAAAGAGGGCTAATCGGTTATACTTAGTTCCATGAAGCGCTCCGCGCCCAAAACACACCCAGCGGTGGCGGCGACCAATGAGCGTCGCAAGCTGATCCGGGCCACCCTCGTGGGCTCGGCCCTGGTTTCGCCGAAGGGAGGCGCGAAGGCCATCACGGCGGTTCTGGACAACGTCAATAAGGTGGGCGCCGGTCTGCACGCCAAGGAAAAGCTCGTTCACGCCGACAAAGTGACCGTGTCACTGGCGTTCCTTGACTCGGACCGTGTCGAGCAACAGGAAAAGCTGGATGGGACGGTCGCCTGGGTAAAGCCTTGGGAAAAGGGTTTTCTGATCGGCGTGGTCTGGGACGAAGTCGTCACCAAAGAAAAAAACAAGTGGCTCTATTACTATCTCGAAGAAACGATCAAGTCTGCGCGGTAATCCTCGAGCAGCCTGCCCACTAGCTAATCGCCGCCAGTTTTTGCTTTACCTCCGCCAATTCCGATGACAGAGATTCCCACCGGGCAGTGAGCCGTTCGAGCTCCTTCTTCCAGGTGTCCTGCTCCTGATGGAGGCCGTTCCATTTCGAAAACTCCTGGTACAGGGCGGGATCGGCCAGCATCTGATCGCGCTCTTTGATCTTCATTTCGTGCTCCGCGATTTCGGTCTCGGCCCGGGCCACTTGCTTCTCGAGCCGCGCCTGCGTCTTATTCAAATCACGCCGATCGCCGGCAGCCGACTTCGTCGCTGATTGTGCCGCCATCGCCTTTGTGGGACCCGCGTCTTTCTCCCGGCTCTTCTGGCCCAACTCCTCACTCGATTCTTTAATCGAGTCGAACTCCTGGGCCTTCTTCCAGAGATAGTATTCATAGTCCCCGAAGAAGTTGCGAGCACTCCCGTCCTCGATTTCCACGACCCGGGTCGCGATTCGAGTGAGAAAGGTGGGATCGTGAGAGATAAAAATGATCGTGCCCGGGAAGTCGATCATGGCGTCGGTGAGCACATCCACGGAAGCAGGATCCAAATGATTCGTCGGCTCGTCCAACAGCAGGGTATTCGCCGGCTCCACCAGCATACGAGCCAGGGCCACGCGATTTCGCTCCCCGCCGCTCAGCGCCTTGATCGGCTTTTTCTGATCCTGGCCCGAAAAGAGAAACGCTCCGGCCAGGCCTCGAAGAAAATTCGTTTCCGCTGTACTCGACACTTCTCCAAGTGATTCGAGGATCGTGTGCTCTGGGTTCAGCGTCTCGGCCTGATGCTGGGCAAAGTAATGGAGGCTCACGCCGTGGCCGACCGTTCTCGTGCCTTTATCGGACGGCAGGACGCCGGCCAACATCTTGAGCAGGGTACTCTTTCCTGCACCATTTTCTCCGACGAGCGCCACGCGCTGTCCGCGTTCCACCGAGAAATCCAGCGATGTGTAGACGACCTTTTCCCCGTACCGTTTACTGACGCCTTGCAGATCCAACACATGACGCCCGCTGGTCGAGGGCAAGGGGAACTTGAATTTGACGCGCTTGGAGTCCCGCTGCAATTCAATCAGCTTGACCTTTTCCAATTGCTTGATGCGCGACTGGACCTGGCGGGCCTTGTTGGCTTGATACCGGAACCGATCGACGAATTGCTGGACCCGCGCCACCTCTTTCGCTTGACGGGTGGCGGCTGCCTGAAGCTGGGAATCACGAGCAGCACGGAGCTCGCGGAATTTGGTGTAGTTGCCGCGGAACTCCTGGATGGTCTTGTCGCGAATCTCCCACACATGGGTGGCGATGTGATCGAGAAAAGCGGTGTCGTGGCTGATGACGAGCAATGTCAGTTTTGAGTTCAGCAAAAATTCTTCGAACCAGCGCTGCGTCGGCTTATCGAGATGGTTGGTCGGCTCGTCCAGCATCAGCACGTCTGGATTGGACAGAAGCAGATGGGCCAACGCGACTCGCATGCGGTAGCCTCCTGACAGCTTGTCCACTGGACGGGAGAAATCGGCCTCGCTGAATCCGAGCCCGGACAGAATCCGTTTGGCTTCGTGTTCCGGATACTCGTCGCGGTGCGCGGCATCGAGCGCCGTTTTCCCGGTGATGGTCTCGAGTTCCTGCGGCAGATACCCGATGCTCAGGCGCGGCCGCTTGCGGATCGTGCCTTCGTCCGGGGACTCCTCGCCCAAGATCATCTTAAAGAGCGTGGTCTTGCCTGTTCCGTTGGGGCCGACCAGGCCAACTCGCGAATGTGGGCGCAAGTGCGCCGAAGCCCCATCAAACAGGACCTTGGTGGAAAACTGTTTATGAACAGACTCGATTTGCAGCATACGCGTCTACGGTGCGAAAGAGTGACAATGGAGGCGCTAATCCACTGACCTAGTAAGCAGGCGGAAGGCGCATCAACGGGATGGGAGTAGAGTATTTGGGGGCTAATCTTACTCTCACGAAGCGCGACTCCTGGTGAAACCACTCGACCAATGCAGCTCGAAACCTTATCCGTTGGCGTCACCGATGAACCTACTAAGCCTGAATGGTCCGACGGTACGAGCTAGGTAGGTTTGGTGGAGCTGGCGGGGATTGAACCCGCGACCTCGTGAATGCCATTCACGCGCGCTCCCAGCTGCGCTACAGCCCCACGCTTGGAGACTTGAACAGTGTGAAAAATCGTAAGAAAACGGTGAAAGCCACACGAAAAACGAGGTCATGCTAACACTGCCGTTGTTGACCAGTCAAGGAAGCTTGGCGGTTCTTGACAAACCTCAGGGGGCTCCCTACCATGACGCTCCGGTCCTGGCCATCGTCCGGCCAGGGCCCTTTTTTTGGAAGCTTGAAATGGGAAATCTCGTGGTCATAGGCGCCCAGTGGGGCGACGAAGGCAAAGGCAAGATTGTCGATATCTTGGCCCGCGATGCGGATGCGGTCGTCCGCTACCAAGGCGGATCAAATGCGGGGCACACCGTTATCAACGATCGCGGAACGTTCATTTTTCATCTTGTCCCTTCCGGGATTCTGTATCGCGGCACGCTTTGCGTCATCGGCAACGGGG